>JACCZJ010000374.1 GCA_013696065.1 Nocardioidaceae bacterium | reverse complement strand
CGCTCGCGCTGGCTCGTCAGAGGCTGCGCCCCGGGCGACTTCCGGGACCGGCGCTTCGGCGACATCGGCAACTCCTGAGATGCTCAGGTGTTGCGACGATCACTGGAACTCGCCTGATCACAGTGGGGCCACTTGACGTGATCATTACCACTGAGCAGCATCAGGCAACCAGTCGCGGGCCGCGCTCCGAGCGCAAGGCCCAACCGGCCTCCCGCCGAGACTCACCAAGGGCGCAACCTCGAGTGCGCTGGCCACAGGAGCCTACGCGGTGGATACGAAACGGGTTCTGGATATTGCGCTGGGCTCGATCGCCCTAGCGTTCACGGCACCGATCCTCGCGGGCGCCGCAATCGCCATGCGGCTCTCTGGGGATCGCGGCACGTTTCTGTACCGGACTCAGCGGGTCGGGGAAGGTGCGAAGGTCTTCACGGTGGTGAAGGTACGAACCATGGTTGAAGGTGCGGCCGGGCCGAGGCTCACCATGGACCGCGACTCGCGGATCACCCGCGTGGGTCGCGTTCTTCGTCGCTACAGGATCGATGAACTGCCTCAGCTGGTGAGCGTCGTCCGTGGCGACATGTCCCTTGTCGGCCCACGTCCAGAGGACCCCGCCTTCGTCGACCTGAGTGATCCGCTACATCGTCGTGTCTTCACGGCGAAGCCTGGGATGACAGGTCTTGCCCAGCTCGAGTTTCACGACGAAGCGGATCGCCTCGCAGGCGATGACGCCGAGCAGCGATACCGCGAGGAGATCCTACCGGAAAAGCTGGCCCTGGACGCCGAGTACCTGGACCATCGGACGACGTTGCTGGACCTGCAGATCATGCTGAGGACGGTTCGCATGATGCTGCGTCGGGCTTGAAGCAGCCGCTACCGACCCCGTATGACGCCCATAAGGCGGCGGACGAGGGCGCCTCGGCCCGGCCGCTACGTGCGCTCCGCTTGACTGACCGCGTCGCGCAGCCGGATCTCATCCCGGCCTGCGTTCGCCCGATCGACCCACCCCGCCCAGGGGATGAGAACAAGCATGAAGGGTCAGCGCCGGACTGTCCGTCGGATGGGAGCACCACGAAGGCGGCGTCATTGCTCCTGCGGCACAGCAGGTCGAGCAACGAACTGCCCGCCGGAGACCGTCCAGTAACGGTCGTAGAATTCGGCACTTCGGATCGTGTCGTCGCCGCGCCGAGATCGGAACCTGCACATCCACCGCGCGAGCCGCAACAGCCGCCTCGTCAAGATCGCGTCTGGGAATCGACCTGGCCGCAGCACGTCGTCGGCTACGCGCAGCAGCCGACGCCGTCCGGCTTCGACCTCTGATCGGGTCTCGGCTCGGCTCCACTGCGATTCGAGTCCGGCCGGTATCGGAAGGGGGCACGGGCGGTGACCGGGATAGGCCTGCCACGGAACCTCGGTCACCGCCGGCGGAAACAGCCGGAGCCAATCCGTATAGAAACCATGGCCCAGACACAGATCGAGCGGAACCGAGAGGATCGATGCCACGAAGTCGCCGTCGAAGAAGGGCAAGTGGAACTCGAGCCGGTGAAGGTCGATGTTCTCGAAGTGCGGCAGCAAATCCTGACGCTGCTCGTAGAGCATCAGGAACATATGAAACGACCTGCCGGGGTCGTCAAAGCGGAGGTCCCTCAACTCGGTGCGGATGTCGTCGGTGACAAGTCGGGTCAAGACGTCTGAAACCTTGCTCTTGACAAGCCTCGGTACGAGGCGCCTTCGATACAGGCGGATGGCGTTGTCCACATCTCCGGCGCGAAGGGCGCTGACGACATCTCGCTCGACGTACACATGTCCGACCCCCACGCTCCCACCCTCGCCGGTCCAGAGCATCTGCGGACGTTCCGGTACAGCCGCCGAGCTTGGCGGTAGCGCGCCGCCACGACTCGGAGACCCTCTCCTGCGTTACCCGAAGGATCTCGCCGGCCTTACCGGGTGACCCAGCATGGCGACCTCCGTGACTGCGACGAGGTCCATGACCTTGGGTACTTCCGGCAGGCTTTCCAGGATCCGTAGAGCACTCGCAAAGATGACGCAGTCCCGGCCGATCCAGTAATAGATCGTTCGCAGACCTAATCGATCTGCCACGAGCGTCAACCTCTGTGTTTGAGGCTGATAGTGGACCGCGCAGTACACACCCCGAGCTCTTGCAAACAAGCCCAATTGCTCGCTGTCGAAGGCGTCATGCATCCGAACAAGGTCGGCTTGGCGAGTGGCGGAGCCGCCGTCCGGCCCAGGATCGAGGAGCGGCTCGCCGGCCAGCATCGACACC
>JACCZJ010000361.1 GCA_013696065.1 Nocardioidaceae bacterium | reverse complement strand
AAAACGGCTGGCCGGGGAACGAAGGGCACAAGCGCGCGCTACCAGGTCCCGTTCGGCTTCGAGGGCGGGCAGATGCCGCTCCATATGCGCCTCCCTAAGCTCAAGGGATTCAAGAACAAGTTCCGGGTCGAGTTCCAGGTCGTCAACCTTGACAAGCTGAGTGAGTTGTTCCCGGACGGGGGTCAGGTAACTCCCGCCGATCTGGTAGCCAAGGGTGCCGTGCGTGACAACGCGCCAGTCAAGATCCTAGGTGGCGGTGAGGCTGCCGTCGCCCTGCAGGTCAGTGCGCAGGCATTCTCCGCCTCGGCTCGCGAGAAGATCACCGCCGCCGGCGGGAGCACCACAGACATCTGAAGGCAGTAAGGTGGACTCTGACTGAGAGTCGACGCCTCCGGGCGCATCCGAACTCGCCCGTGACAAGAACAGAGTCTCCCGGCTGGGGGCTTGCTGGGAGGACTTGGTGCTAGGCGCCTTCGTCAGTGCATTCCGAACACCCGACTTGCGCCGCAAGTTGCTGTTCGTCATGTTCATCATCATCTTGTTCCGGCTGGGTTCTGCCATCCCCACCCCAGGCGTCGACTACGTGAAGGTGCAAGAGGGCATCGAGAGCGTCGGAGACCAGGGCATCTTCGGACTCATCAACCTGTTCTCCGGTGGTGCGCTGCTCCAATTGAGCATATTCGCGCTGGGAATCATGCCCTACATCACGGCCAGCATCATTTTGCAGCTGCTCGTCGTCGTGATACCTCGCCTGGAGACCTTGAAGAAGGAGGGTCAGGCGGGGCAGTCCAAGATCACGCAGTACACGCGTTATCTGACCTTGGGGCTTGCCATCTTGCAGTCCACCGGGATTGTCGCGCTGGCCCGCAATGGCGCTATCTTCGGCAACTCCGGCGGCGGTGAGTCGCTGCTGGTCAACGACAACCTCACCACCATGATCTTGATGATCATCACCATGACTGCGGGAACGGCCATGATCATGTGGTTCGGTGAGCTGATCACCGAGCGTGGCATCGGCAATGGCATGTCCATCTTGATCTTCACCTCGGTCGTTTCGTCCTTCCCTGGTGCGCTCTGGGGCATCAAGCAGGCAAAGGGCTGGGACGTGTTCGGCCTCGTCATCGCCATCGGTCTCGTCATCATGGCCGCGGTGATCTTCATCGAGCAGGCGCAGCGTCGGATCCCGGTGCAATATGCCCGGCGCATGGTCGGACGCAAGATGTTCGGCGGCACCTCGACTTACATCCCGCTCAAGGTCAACCAAGCCGGGGTCATCCCGGTGATCTTCGCCAGCAGCCTGCTCTATCTCCCGTCGTTGACTTCGCAGTTCAACACCTCGAACACCGGCTGGTCTGCCTGGGTGCAGACCCACTTCCAGAACGGCGATCATCCCTACTACATGATCACGTACGTTGCGCTGATCATCTTCTTCACGTACTTCTATGTCTCGATCACCTTCAACCCGACGGAGGTAGCCGACAACATGAAGAAATATGGTGGATTCGTCCCCGGTATCCGCGCCGGTAAGCCCACCGAAGACTATCTGGCCTACGTGTTGTCTCGCATCACGTTTCCTGGAGCTATCTACCTCGCCTTGGTTGCGCTGGTGCCCCTCATAGCTTTGGTGGTGGTCAACGCCAACCAGAATTTCCCATTCGGCGGCACGTCCTTGCTCATCATGGTGGGCGTTGGTCTCGACACCGTCAAACAGATCGAAAGTCAACTACAGCAGCGACACTACGAAGGATTCCTGCGATGATGCGCGTCGTTTTGATCGGGGCTCCTGGAGCTGGCAAGGGCACTCAAGCGAAGTACATATCAGAGCACTACGCCATCCCCGCCATCTCCACAGGCGACATGTTCCGGTCACACCTCGCGGCCCAAACCGAGCTTGGCAAGGCGGCGAAGCTTTATATGGACGCGGGGGAGTTGGTGCCCGACGAAGTCACCATCGGAATCGTCAATGACCGGTTGAGTCACGATGACGCCGCACATGGCTTCCTGCTGGACGGCTTCCCTCGCACGGCCGGGCAAGCCGAGGCGTTGAGCAAGCTGCTGGCTGATCGTGGCACCCCCCTCGACGTCGTGCTCGAGCTCCAAGTCGACCAAGACGAGGTTGTTCGCCGGCTTTCGGGGCGTCGTACCTGCCGCACGTGCGGGCATGTGTGGCATGTCGACTTCGAGCCGCCCCAAGTGGCCGGTATCTGCGATGTCGACGGAGGGGAACTTTTCCAGCGCGACGACGACCTGCCCGAGACCATCACGCGACGTCTCGACGTGTATGCCGAGCAGACAGCGCCACTGGTCAACTACTACCGTGACGCCAGTTTGCTCACATCGATCACGGCTCAGGGTGCGGTTGACGAGATCACCCGGTTAGCAATCGAGGCGCTCGAGTCAGCCCCACGC
>JACCZJ010000345.1 GCA_013696065.1 Nocardioidaceae bacterium | reverse complement strand
CCGCGCCTCCCAACATCACCGCAGCGGTCGCCATGGCACCGGCCTTGGCAGTTCTAGATGTGCGGATACTCATGACAACTTCTCCTCAAACCCGGGACCGCTGGTCGGTCGCTTAGAAATGCAGGAGGAGGATGTCTTACACCTGATACGTGTCGATCGCTCAGCTGTCCAGATGCATCTCGCGGAGCTGTTCTGCCAGGTGGCCCAACGATGTGGCCGTGAGATCTGGCTGCGCGAAATACCCCGGATAGTGGCCATCGCCGCGGTTGATCCAGGCTGTAGCCAGTCCGGCGCGCTGGGCGCCGTCGATATCCCAGGGGTGGACCGCAACGAGCATGGCATCTCCGGGGTCGATGTTGCATTCGGCGAGCGCGTAGGCGTAGGCGCCGCGAGCGGGCTTCCAGATCCCGGCCCCGTCGACAGACAAAAAGCGTTCAAAGCTTCGTTCGAGGTCTGCCCCCTCGAGCAGCCGCTCGGCGACACTGGCTTGCCCGTTGCTCAAGGTGGCCAAGCGGACACCGAGGTCTGCCAGCGCCGCGATCCCCTCGGGCACGTCCGGGTGCACCTTCAACGTGGCGAACCCGTCCAGGATGTGCTGTACGGCGTCCTCCAGCCTCCGGTTCAACGGGAGGTGAGCGAGGCTGACCCGCAGCCCCTCAGCTGCTAGCCGCGAGAAGGGCTCCATCACGCCCGCGACAGTCAGTGCGAAGGCATCCCGCAGCAGCGCGGCGAACCAGACCTGACTCAGATGACCGGGAGCACCCACCTCCTCGAATCGGTCGGCCATCGGCGCCATGTCCGAGAGCGTCTCGTTGACGTCGAAGACGAGGACGCTCGGGCGGCGAAGCGAGCTCATGGGCGTATGCCGACGTAGCGCGTCTCCAGGTATTCCTCGATACCCTCCCGGCCGCCCTCGCGGCCAAACCCCGAATGTTTCACGCCGCCGAACGGCGCGGCCGGGTTGGACACGACACCCTGGTTGATACCGACCATGCCGGTGTCCAGCTGCTCGGCCAAGTGCAACGCCGTCGCCAGATCCTTCGTGTACGCATATGCCACCAGGCCGTACTCGGTGTCATTCGCCTGGAAGATCGCCTCGTCGACCGACGAAAACACAGTGATCGGCGCCACCGGCCCGAAGATCTCCTCCGTCAGCATCGCAGCATCTGCGGGCACATCGGCCAACACGGTCGGCGCGTAGAACCAGCCACGATCCCCAACCGGCTCACCACCGGCCAGCAGGCGAGCGCCCCCGTCCACGGCGCCCTGCACCAGGCTCGACACCTTGTCCCGCGACACCTCGTCGATCAACGGCCCCACCTGCACCCCAGCCTCCGTGCCCCGCCCGACCCGCAGCGCCGCCATACGTTGAGCCATCCGGTCCGCGAACTCCTCGGCCACACTCTCGTGCACAAGGAAACGGTTGGCGGCGGTACACGCCTCCCCCATATTGCGCATCTTGGCCAACATCGCACCGTCAACCGCCGCGTCGAGATCGGCATCGGCCATCACCAAAAACGGGGCATTACCACCGAGCTCCATCGAGACCCGCAGCAGCTGCTCAGCCGACTGCTCAACCAGCTTGCGCCCCACTTCGGTGGAGCCGGTGAAGGTCAGCTTCCGCAACCGAGGGTCACCGATCAACGGCGCCATCACCGCTGAGCTGCGACCCGTCGTCACCACATTGAGCACGCCGTCAGGCAACCCAGCCTCCTGCAAGATCGAGGCCAGCGCATACATCGACAACGGCGTCTGCGCCGCCGGCTTCACCACCATCGTGCACCCCGCGGCCACCGCCGGACCGATCTTGCGGGTACCCATTGCCAACGGGAAGTTCCACGGTGTGATCATCAACGCCGGCCCCACCGGACGCTTCAGCGTCATCAACCGGGTGGCCCCGTCCGGAGACATCGACCACTGGCCGGCGACCCGCACCGCCTCCTCGCTGAACCAACGGAAGAACTCGGCGGCATACGCGACCTCGCCTTGCGACTCCGCCAAAGGCTTGCCCATCTCGAGCGTCATCAGCAACGCCAACTCGTCGGCCCGCGACGTCATCAGCTCAAAGGACCTGCGCAAAATCTCGCCGCGCTCACGGGGCGCTGTCTGTGCCCAACTCTCCTGTGCTGCGACTGCGGCATCCAACGCCGCCAAACCGTCCTCCGGAGACGCATCAGCAACCTCGGCAAGGGTCTCCCCCGTCGCCGGATCGTCGACCGACAACACCGCATTGCCGGTCGCCGATCTGCTCGCACCATCGATCCACAATCCGGTAGGGACGCCGCGGATGACGGCACTCTCGTCCTTGGTAGCTTGCTGCGCGTTCGGCATACACGACTCCTCGTGAGCGGCCACGTCGCTGGTCGACGCGCCCAGGCAGTTCAACCCGTCTTCGACGGTACTGAGGCCAACTGCACGCGCGCCTGCCAGGGTCGGTGCTCCTCGGACGTCCCTGGCTCGCCCGCCACATCGAGGCCCTCACCACAAAGCCCGAAACCAGCCGTCTCGACGCCTCGACGCGCCTCCCACCACCTCGTGACCGTTGGTGGCCCGCCAGTAACTCGTTCAGCATTGACCTCCCCTCTACTCAGGAGCATCGTGGTGAACCCCTACCTGCAAAGGAGAAAGTGATGTTTGCTCGGCTTGGCGGGATCGTCATCACGCTAGTCATGTTGTTTGGAGGCGCGGCTTTCGCGGCTCCCCCGGTGACGGAAACTCGCCACCAGAAGGGCATGGTCGAGACCTTCGTCGACGTCATTCCGACGTGCGAAGAGGGCGGAGCGCCGTACAGGATCACCACGACCGCCAATGGCGTCGAGCACATTACAGCCTTCGACGACGGCCGCATCCACCTCACGTTCACGCAGACGGGCCGCTTCCGCGCCGTTCCGCTCAGAGACTCGAGTCTGGCCAGCTTCACGGGGAAGTTCACCATTTGGGGAGGCTTCAACCAGAACCGCAAGACCGCTAACGGGACATTCACCTTCAACATCCACGGAACGGGCTCCGATGGTTCTACCTTCCGTACACACTTCCTCGACCATTTCAACGAGCGACCGGACGGGTCAGTGAACGAGTTCTTCCGCTGCCACTAGTCGGCTGACTGCCAAGCGGCCGGCCATCCTCACCGTACGTACATCTGCTTCGTCGAAGGTTTCATAGGATCGCCGTGTGTCGCGTCTCATCGTTCTCAACGGTCCGCCCGGATGCGGCAAGTCGACACTGGCGCAGATGTGGGTCACCAGACATCCGAGGGCGCTCAACTTGGATATCGACCAGGTCCGGTCCCTGCTCGGTGACTGGAAGGCCGATCCGTACCAGGCCGGACTGCTGGCACGAGAGCTGGCCAAGGCTATGGCCCGCACGCATCTCGTGGGCGGCCATGACGTCGTCGTCGCCCAATATCTAGGCAGGCTTGACTTTATCGAACAACTGGAGGCGGTTGCACAAGAGGCGGACGCAGGTTTTACGCAGATCGTGCTCCTGGCAGGCAAGGATGAGTCGATTCGCAGATTTGAGCTGCGGACAGAACGCGCCGTTGAGATCGCCCATGTCGAGGCTGCTGAGATGGTCCGTCCGGCCGGAGGTCGGGCGGAACTCGCAGCGATGTATGACCGACTGGAAGGCGTTATTGCGGCGCGCCCCGACGCGATCATCGTGCAAACGCGGTCTGGGGAAGTTCAGCAAGCCTATGACGACGTGGCGTCACTGTTGCGTTGACCCTCTCGACTTACCGTCCGCACCTTTCGTCTGCCGCGGCTCGTGGCGCCCGGGCTGGATCGCCGTACGCGCGAACACATTGGCCGCCTCGGACCTAGACCGTGACCTGCTCTTGGACCAGGCCCCTCCGTGGAAGGTCACGCACCGACCGCGAGGACAAGACGAGCAGGGCGACAAGCAAGTACAAGGCTCCGCTGACGACGAGTACGTCTTGATAACCGAATGCATCCCCGAGCGGGCCGTAGATCAGCTGGCCGACGGGCATCGCCACGAATGACCCAAGCGCGTCGTAGGAGTAGGCGCGGGAGAGCATGCGGTCCTCGATGTTCTCCTGCATGGCGAGGTTCCATGCCATGCTGAAAAGTTCGATGCCTGCACCCGCGACAAATGTGGTCAGCAGCAGCGCGACGAGGTGAGGCTCCACGCCGAGCACAATCATCGGCACGCCCATCAGCGAACATCCCAGCATCCCCGCGAGCAGTGGCCGCCGCAGTCGCAACCGCAACAAGATCACTGTCATCAGCAGCAGGCCCACAGACTCGGCCGACAAGACGAAGCCCCAGCCCTGCTCGCCGATCGTGTCCTGGGCGACGGCCGGGCCGAGCGTGAACCAGGCGCCGGTGTGGATCGCGTTCAAGACCCCGAAGGCCAGGACCACCACCCATAGCCACGTGGTGCCCACGAAAAACGTCCAACCCTCGCGCAACTCCCGCAGCGTCCCTGGCTGCTCTTCGACCGGTGAGCGCGGCGGAATCCGGACTCGGGTGAGAAGCAGCGCAGCGAGCAACCAGCTCAGGGCGTCTGCGGCGAGCGCCCAGCCAGCACCCACCGTGACGACGAGGAGCGCGGCGAGCGTCGGGCCCACGATGGTGAGCCCTCCTCGCGACAGTGACAGCAGGGCGTTCGCGGGCTGCAGCTGCTCGCGCGGGACCAGCTGCGGAACCATGCTGGCCATCGCGGGGAAACTGATCGCGGACACGGTGCCGTTGGCCACCTCGAGCACGATGATCATCCAGAGCTCAGCTGATCCAGTGATGACCAGCCACGCGACTACGCCTTGGGTGAGCGCCGACAGCAAGTTCGATAGTTGGAGAACCACAGTGCGCGGGAAGCGGTCAGCGACCACGCCACCGAACAAGAGGAACAGGACCATCGGGATGGTCCTGGCCGCGAGCACCTGTCCCAGGGCGCTCGCGGAATCGGTGAGGTCAAGGACAGCGAAGGTGAGCGCGACGCCAGCCATCATCGACCCGAGCGTGTTGCTGAATCGGGAGGTGAAGTACCAAGCGAAGTTCCGCTCGTGCAGCGGCGCGAAGGCCTTTCGCCAGGTCATAGCCCCGTCACCCCCCCGTCACCTCTTCGTGATGCCTCACGACCTCGTGTTCGGCCGCAGCCTAGCGAGCTACATCACTCGTCCGTTGTGGGAGGTACTGAGGTTGTGGATCGCCATTTCGTGCGTGCGCTGTCGGCGAAGCCATCATTGCGACGGGTCGCCCTGATCGTTTTTGTACGAATCGATCGTCCCGTCAACGTCCGGTTTTGGCGAGGATGAGTTCCGCTGTCTGGAGGGGATGGTCCCACATCGGGAAGTGACCACACCGCTCGAACCAGTGCAGCTCCGCGTCGGGAAACCGGTGCTGTGCGCGGGCAGCCTGGCGTGGGAGGGTGACACGGTCCTGCCGACCCCAGCCGATCGTGACCCGTCCAGGTGTCGAGCCGGCCGGAGCGCCCTCTTGCGGCGGGCCGCTCACAAGCGCGTCGAGCGCGTCGTACAACGACGTGGCCCTGGCGAAGCTGCGCATCTCGTGCAACGCCACATCGCTGGGCAACCGCCAGGGTGCGGCAGAGAACTGCGACAGCAGCGCGGTGCGTCCGGCCGGGTTGCCCATCAGCGCCGGCATGGCCCTCTGCAGGTGCAGCACAAGCGGGAGCGACGCCCTCAACGAGAGGCTGAACAGGCGCAGCTCGGCCGGGCTCCAGAAGCCGCCTGGGTCGAGCGCGACCGTGTCGCCCCCGACGCCGCGTCGAGCCAGCTCGAGTACGATACGGGCGCCCATCGAGCTGCCCACAGTGTCGCACCCCGCGAGCCCCTGCGCCGACATGAACTCGGCGACCGCGTCTGTGAGGGTTGCGATAGATACCTCGCCAGGCAGCGGTGGGCTGTCACCGAAGCCGGGCAGATCGATCGCGATCACATCACGGTGATCAGCCAGATTGTCCAGGATCAGCGACCATGACGGCCAGCTCGCGCCGAGCCCATGCACCAGCAGCAGCGGTGTGCCGCTGCCTCTCCGCTCGAAGTTCAGTCCAGGCGAGTTCACTTGAAGGCGTACCAGGTCACGGTGTCGCCCTCGTCGACTGCCAGGATCCTTGCGGGTTCCGGGTCGCTCGCGAGCAGGTCGAGGCCGACCTCCCCGAGCGCGGCCGTGATCTGCCCGTCTCGTCGTTGGTGGCTGGCTGGCTGTTGGACATACAACGACCTCCTCTATAGCGGCCACACGATGGTTGAATGCTCCACAGTGCGATTCCCGTCACGATACCTGGCAGGGCGATGAGCAAAGTCACGCGCGACGGTGCGGTAGATCGGCTAGCTATCTGTCGGACGTTCTCCAGCGACCAGGTGCGGATCAGACAGCCGGTAAGCGAGTCCTGCGTCCAGGTCGATGCGAGGACGAGCGCCGCTAGAGCACCGAAGACCGCGCTGGCACGGAAGCTCGGCACGACAGACGATAGATACAAGAGTGGAGGACGACGTACAGTCGCTGTTCAGCTTGCTTCCAGATGGGGTCGACTTTGCCCTTGCAGGGAACGGCAAGATGCAACAACAGAACAGTGCGAGCCGCCACAAGCGTGTGGACATCAACCAAAGGAACCCTCGTGAGCCCCAACCCTCGCAGTCTGCGCAACTTCATCAACGGCGGCTACGCCGAGCCCAAGACCGACGCGGTCTTGGACGTCATCAACCCGTCGACGGGGCAGGTTGTCGCCAAGGCACCGGTTTCCTCGCCGGCCGACGTCGATGAGGCGTACGGCGCGGCCGCGAAGGCCTTCGAGAAGTGGGGCCAGACCACACCGAGCGAGCGCCAACAGGCGATGCTCAGGTTCGCGGACGCCATCGAGAAGCGGGCAGACGAGTTCGTCAAGCTTGAGGCTGAAAATACCGGCAAGCCACACGCCTTAACCGCGAGCGAGGAGATCCCACCGATGGTGGACCAGCTTCGCTTCTTTGCCGGGGCTGCTCGCGTCCTCGAGGGGCAGGCATCTGCGGAGTACATGGCAGGGCATACGTCCTGGATCCGGCGTGAGCCGATCGGGGTCATCGGCCAGGTCACCCCTTGGAATTACCCGATGATGATGGCCGTGTGGAAGATCGGTCCCGCTCTCGCCGCAGGCAACACCGTGGTCCTCAAGCCCTCTGACACCACTCCCGAGACCACCCTGCTCATGGCGGAGATTGCCGCCGAGTTCCTTCCTGACGGCACCTTCAACGTGATCACAGGAGACCGCGACACTGGCCGCGCACTCGTCCAGCACAAGACCCCTGCGATGGTGGCCATCACCGGGTCGGTGCGCGCTGGCATGCAAGTTGCCGAGAGCGCGAGTCGGGACGTCAAGCGCGTACATCTTGAGCTGGGCGGCAAGGCGCCGGTCATCGTCTTCGACGATGCGGACATCGAGGCGGCGGTCGAGGCGATCGCCATTGCCGGCTACTTCAACGCGGGCCAGGACTGTACGGCCGCGACGCGGGTGCTGGCCGGTCCCCGCATCCATGGCGACTTCGTCGACGCGCTCGGG
>JACCZJ010000340.1 GCA_013696065.1 Nocardioidaceae bacterium | reverse complement strand
GCCGAGCGCTGAAGGACCTTGGCCAGCGACACGCGAAAAGATGGAGGAAGTCGGCCTGGCCGCTGCCGCCGTAGAGGAGCGCCAGAGCCGCCGGCCTGGCGGACAGCTGATTCAGACCCGACCCGCCGTCGGGACCGTCGTATCTGTGGGCTCAACGGTCACCTGGGTAGTCGCCGGCGAACGCAAAACCGGCATCAGCCCAGACCCGCCAGCCAATGTGGTGCGGTCATTCCGCTTCGACCTTCAGACCCACTGCGGCATCCGCTACGCCGCTTTCGCTGGTCGAACCTGGGCCACGCCCCTTCTCTCGGACGGCAGCAATAACCCGCCGCGGGGCTGGGAAAACCCATCTCAGCCAGGCCACATATACCTCCTGGCCAACGGTACGGCGATATTCACTTCGCCGGGAAGCCCCGATCTTCGCTTTCACCCCACCGGGGCTGAACGCGAGGGATGCGCCTGACGGGGCCGCTCAGAACCTGTCTGGCTCATGCCGAGCCGCCAGCGGCGTCACACCAGGTGGTGCAGTCGGCCAGTGTCTACGTCGTACAGGAAGCCGCCCACTGCGACATGGTCGGGGATCAGTGGATGGGCGCGCACCCGGTTGACGTCGTCACGCAGCGCCTCCTCTTGATCGTCGATGACGCGCCACGAGGTCCATGAAGCGTCTTGTCCGCTGGCCTCACTGACTCGTTGGCGCAGCTCCGCCTCTGTCGAGCTCGCCATCGCGCAGCGGGTATGGGGGACCACGAGGATGCGGTCGACACCCAGCAGATGAACGCCGAGCACGAGGGCTTCCAGGGCGGCGTTGGTAACGCGACCGCCAGGGTTGCGGAAGATCTTGGCGTCACCGTGGTCCAGGCCGAGCATGCGCAGCGGGTCGATGCGAGAGTCCATACATGTGACGACAGCGACGCCAGCGTGGGCGATGCCGTCGAAACCGGCGAGCTCGAAGTGCCCGACATAATCGGCGTTGGCCGCGAGCAGGTCGTCAAAGGCCGAATCCGCCAAGACCAGTCCCCTTTCCTTCCACCCGGGGGCCTCGGAGCAAGCCAGCCGACAGTATGGCGGCAACGAGCGCAGCGACCGCGGCGCCCCAGAAGATTGCATGTATCTGGGCGATCCCCGCCTCGGTGAGGGCTGCGACGTAAGCGTCGCAGACCCCCGTCGCAGACCCGCAGACCTCCTTGAGAGGCGGGACGTCTTCAGCCACGGCGTAGAACCGGCGTAAGCCGATTGTCGTCAGCCCCGAGATCCCGACCAGCATGCCCACCATGCGGGCGACCACCAGGAGAGCTGACGCGACGCCATGCACTTGGCTGCGGGTGGCAGCAAGCAAGGCGGCGTTTACGGGCGCGACGGCCAAACCAAACCCAAAGCCACAGATCACGAGCGGGAGAGTTGTGGCGACCGGGTCTTCGAGGGTGCGCAGACCCCACGTGGTCATCCAGACGAAACCAAGCGCCGCCAGAGCCATCCCTGTGGCGGACAACAGCGAGGGTGCCCATCGCCGGATCAGGTAACCGCCGACGAGCGCTCCCACCGGCAGTGCGGCGAGGAGTCGGACGAGCACCAGGGCCGCGCCCAGCTGGGAGTCGGGATAGACAGTGATCCGCGCGAAGATCGGGATGTCGACCAAGGCCGCGATCAAAGCAGCTCCGACGAAGAAGCTGACCGCGAGTGCACCCCACGCGGCGCGCTCACGTAGAGCATTGCGCGGGACGAGCGGATTGCGAGCCATCCGCTGCCGCCACGCGAACAGACCAGCCGCGATGGCACTGCCCACGAGCAACCAGGGTCCAGACGGCGAGAGAACCTGGACCTCCGGATCGGCCGAGGCGAACGCCAGCACAATTCCAGCCAGGACAATGCCCAGCAAGGCGGCGCCGGGCAAGTCCGCTTGCCGGGCCGTCGTCGACCAGCCGCGCAGATCGACGAGTGGCCGGGAGGCGGTCAACTGGCGCACCAGAAGCAGGACCACCGCGATATAGCAGGTCAACGCCATGGGTGTGGACCACCGTGAATCCCCGAAGTAGGGGATGAAGGCAAGTCCGGTGGTCATCCCGCTCGTGAGCCGGTCCGGCTCGAGGAGAACCAGCGTCAGAGCACCGAGGGCCACAGCAGCGAGCAACCAGCCAGCGAGATCGGGCGTGCCGGTCGGCTGCGTGGCTGCTTGCCGGTCCCGGCCGAGGACCAGCAAGGAGGCGGCCAAGATGCATCCCACCGCGAGATTGATCCAAAAGATCGCCTGCCAGCTCGACACGGCCAGCACCAGTGCGCCGTACAGAGGGCCGAGCACGCTGCCCAGCTCCTGCACAGCCCCGACCACTCCGAGTGGAAGCCCGCGCTCCTCGGCGACCCAGATGTCGGCGACGAGGGCAAGCGTGGCGGGCACGAGCCCGCCGCCGCCGACACCTTGCAGGAAACGCCCGACAACCATCGTGACCAGGTCGTACGACGCCGCGGTCACCAGCGAGCCCACGGAAAAAACCACCAGTGACCCGATGAGCACGGGAACGCGGCCGCGCAGGTCGGCGATGCGCCCGATGAGGGGCAACATCGCGATGTATCCCAAGAGGAACCCCGAGACGATCGGCGCAGCACGCTGCAGCTCGTCGACCTCGAGGCCCGATGACGCCATCATGTCGGGCAGGGCAAGGACGACGACGTAGGTGTCGGCGGCCGCGAAGCCGACGGCGATGGCCGCCGCGACCAAGAGGGTGCGTGGGGCCCGCCGCCCTGTTGGCCGCGACGGACTCACCGAAGCTGAACTCACAGAAGGAGAGGTCACGTCAGCTAGACCACAGCCGAGTCAGGGGGCCACGATGTCGACCGGGTCACCGTCGAGGTCGAGATCGAGGGTGTAGGTGACCTGATCGCTGCCGCCGTAGAAAAGACCGGTGATCTTGGCGCCTTCGAGGGCATTGTCGTCGGTGAGCGTGTAGGACACGTCGAAGGGTTCGGTGCCCGCTGAGGGAAAGACTTCCTCGACCGCAGAGCCCGGAATCGTCCCGTCGATGCTGGTGAGGACCGTCTCGCCGTCCCGCTCCGACTCGCCCTCCACGAGGTCCTCGGTGGCGGTGAAGAGCGAGGAGATGCCGCCTTCGGTGTCCATCAGGTCGGCAGGGTCGGGTGCGCCGTAGTCAGAGGGGTCGAGGTCAGTCCAGCCGATGAAGGGCAGGTCGACATACACCCTGCCGTCGACGGCGATCAGGTTGGTGTCATTGAGAGGTACCGCCCCGGTGGCCACGTCGACCTTGCCGGTGAAGGCAGGGTCATGCGTCCCCGTGCCCGAAGCGCTCAGGAGACCAGGCAGCCCGTCTGGCAGTGACTCGGTCGCCAAGGTGAAATCGATGAACTCTGCCTCGTCGAAATCTCTCTTGGCCTCGACCAGCCGTTCCTCGAGCGACAGGTCGGGGGCGGGGGCGTCTTCGCTGCCCTTGCAGCCCGCCACCGATACGACGAGGACCGCGGCAGTCGCCAGGAGTTTGCGCACGAGAACAGCCTGCCATGCAGCGCGGACCGTAAAGCGTCATGGGCGCAGTTGTCCACAGATGGCGCTGATGGGCTGGCTGGCGGGTAGGCCTGAGCCGTCTCGGCGGCCGAGCTCGTCTGGCAGGTCGACAGGAGTGCCGCTGGCCGCTGCTGCCCGGGCCGGCGCTGCTCCGACATACGCCCGGATCAAGGCATCCTCGCCCCGGAGGAATCGGTGACATCGCACGCCGCCGGTGCCGCGTCCCTTGGCCGGGTATTCGCTGAGCGGGGTCACCTTCACGCTGCCCGGCTCGGTGCCCGGCAGGGCGCTCACCGAACCGGACACCGTGACGACCACATTGTCGGCGGCTGGGCTGACAGCGCCGAAGAACTGGACACGAGCGCCTGAGCTGAGGCGGATGCCGGCGATACCGCCACCAGAACGCCCTTGCGGGCGCACCGTAGCGGCGGGGAACCGCAACAGTTGGGCGTCGCTGCTCACGAACACGAACTCGTCGTCGGTGCTGCGCAACTCGACACCGCCCACGACCTCGTCTGATTCGTCGAGGCGGATGACGTCCCAGGAATCCCGGTTGGTCAACGTCTCCGGCTGGACTCTCTTGACGACGCCCTTTGCCGTGCCGAGGGCAAGGCCCAAGGACGACTCGCCCAGCGAGGTCAGCGTGACCACCCGCTCGCCAGCGGCCAGACCGACATATTCAGCTACAGGGGCTCCGCCTTGCAGGTTCGGGGCGTTGGCGGTCGCCGGCAGCACGGGTATGTCGATCACGTCCAACTTGATCAGGCGTCCCGCCGACGTGATAACGCCCACCATCCCTCGGGCCGTCGTGACCGCTTGCGCGGTGGTCACGTCATGTTTGGCGCGAGCGCCGTCGCAGCCCAGGGGTTCGTCTGTGGTCGTGCGCGCCAGCAGTCCAGCCGATGACATGAGCACGAAGCACGGA
>JACCZJ010000334.1 GCA_013696065.1 Nocardioidaceae bacterium | reverse complement strand
CATCACCAGGCTCAAGGCGATGGCCGCGTCGGGATTGGACTGGAGATCTACGTAGACCTGAGCCGGCATGGTGCGGGTGACGCCCGGGAAGCTGCCGGCGAGGGTGACGGTGGCGCCGAACTCGCCGAGCGCTCTTGCCCAGCACAACACTGCTCCGGCCACGATTCCCGGCAGAGCTATCGGCAAGGTGACCCGACGGAACGTCAACCACCGAGAGGCTCCGAGCGTGGCGGCCGCATCGTCATACCGCACGTCGGACGCCCTGAAAGCTCCCTCGACGCTGATCACGAGGAAGGGCAGCGCCACGAAGGACTGCGCGAGTATGACGGCTGCGGTGGTGAAGGGGATCGTGACGCCGAAGAGGTCGTTGAGCGGGCCGCCCACGAGTCCGTTGCGCCCGAGCGCCAACAACAACGCGACGCCCCCCACGACCGGGGGCAACACCAGCGGCAACGTCACGAGAGCCCGGACGATGCGGCGACCCTTGAAGTGCGTGCGCGCCAACACCCACGCGAGCGGCACCCCGAAGATGATGCACAAGATCGTCGACGCCGTTGTGGTGAGCAGACTCAACCGGAGGGCATCGACCGCGTCCGACGACGAGAGAAGCGTTCCCAGCGAGCCCCAGGGGGCCCGGATGAGCACGGCAACGACGGGCGTGACGAGGAAGGTGAGGGCAACCACTGCCGGCGTCATCAGCACCCACGGCGCCCGACCGTGTGGGTTCGTCACGGTGGGCCGAACCCCGCCTCCTGCAGCACGCGCTGGCCGGCTTGGGAGCTCACGAGGGCAATCCACTCCTCGGCGAGGTCGGGCTCGGGAGATCCCTGCACGGCGGCGATGTAGTAGGGGTTGACGACGTTGCCGCCCGCCGGGATGTTGACGGTCGCGACGTCATCGCCGGCCGCTTGAGCGTCGGTGACGTAGACCAGACCGGCATCCGCCTCGCCCAGTCTCACCTTGTTCAACACGGCGGCCACGTTGGGCTCGAGGGACTTGGCTGGGGCCGTGATGTTCGCGGTGTCGAGGATCTGCGCGCTCGCTGCTCCACACGGAGCGGCGGGGTCACACAGGACGAAGTCGGCGGTGTCGAGGTCGCCCAGGCTTTGCATGCCGGCTGGATTGTCGGCTGGCGTGACAACGACCAGCGTGTTGGAGGCGAAGGGAGCCGGGTCGGCGCTGAGTAACTCAGCCTCGGCCACGATCTGCATGCTGGTCTGGTCGGCGGTGGCGATGACGTCGGCGGGTGCGCCTTGGGAGACTTGCTCGGCGAGCGTGGTGCTGGAGTCAAAAGACACGACCACATCCACCTCGGGCCGCTCCTTCTCGAACGCCTCCTCGAGCGTCCCGAAGGTCTGGGTGAGTGAGGATGCCGCAAAGACGGTCAGCTTGGCGTCCTCGCCTACGTCGGTGTTCTCGTCGCTTGAGCACGCAGTGAGGCCGGTCAGAGCAGCGGCTGCGATGAGCGCTGTCCGAGCCGCTCGCGGAAACGGCCGGGCTGTGCGTGCCGTATGGCGATGGCGGCGGGTCACTGCGCCACCTCGACCACCACGTTGGTGGCCTTGATGGAGGCGACAGCCACCACGCCTGCTTTGAGGTTGAGCGCGTCGGCGGCTTCGCGGCTCATCAGGGAGACGACTCGGTAGGGGCCGCAGCACATCTCCACCTGCGCCATCACCGTGTCACGTTTGACGTCGGTGACGATGCCGCGTAGTTGGTTGCGCGCACTGGCCCGATGGGAGGCAACGCTCGACCCGTCGGGCGGGATGGAGGCGACTTCTCTGGCCAGCGCAGCCAGTGCCTCGCCCTCGATGCCGGCCCGCCCATCCGGCGTACGTGCTGGTTCGAACCGTCCTGCGTCGGCCTACCGACGAATCGTGTCGTCGCTCACGCCGAGCAGCCCGGCAGCCTCATTGAGTCGATAGATCACAGCAGCGAGTCTAGCCGCATATACGGGCGAACCCGGTCGCTGTGTCCGCATGTGCGGAAACTGGTGGGCGTGGACACGGGCTGAAGTCTGTTGTCAGCGAGGATGGGGGTGTGAGCGAGACCCGCAGCGGCCACAAGCAGAGCGTCAGTGGACTCGCGGGCGCGCTGATCGTTGTCTTGCTGCTGATCGCCGCGATCTGGGTGCTGAGCCTGTCGCATGGGCGTCCTTCGGTCCAACAAGCTCAACCGATCGACTATTCGGCCGAGTTGACCGAGGCGCGGAATCAGGCCCCCTTCGAGGTCCTCGCCCCGACCGATATGCCCTCTGGGTGGGACGCCACCAGCGCGGACTGGAGAGGAGCAGGGCCTGAGGTTTCCTGGCATCTGGGAGTCAGCACAGACGACAGCGAGTACGTCGGACTGGAGCAAGGCAACCAGCCCGCCGCTCAGTTCATCGCCGAGCGGACGCCAGCCGACCAGCCGGCCGAGCCGGTGGTGATCACCGACAAGACCTGGACCGCGCTGACCTCAAGCGACGGTGATGAGCACGCGTTCGTCTTGGTCGGCGAGGGGGTCACCACCGTTGTGACCGGCACGGCGCCGGTGTCGGAGTTGATCGTCTTCGCTGAGTCGCTCAGCCCCGCCGGCTAGGGATAGACGACGGCTCTATCGCTGCTGGGTGTGGACGAGTGCTCTGCCAGGCTGGGTGGACGACAACTCTGTCGCGGGATGACTTTGCCGATCAATCGCTGGCCGTGTCGGTCGGTGAGGCGGCGGCGGGGCCTGGAGGTGCGGCGTCACCTGGTGTGCCGGTGGATGAGCTGCGGACCACCGCTTCGAGGCGAGCTCGGGCTCCGTCGAGCCAGCGCTGGCAGATGCGCGCCAACTCCTCGCCGCGCTCCCACAGCTCAATCGACTCCTGCAGCGAGGTCCCGCCGGTCTCAAGTTTTTGTACGACGGCAATGAGTTCTTCGCGGGCTTCCTCATAGCTGGGACCTTCAGCCATCACTGCTCCTCATGTGGTGAAACTTGTCGGCTCTCAAGCTCAGCATCTTCGACGACGGCACCGAGTCGACCGCGGGCCAGCCGAACCGTGATGTGCTCGCCGACGGCGACCTGCTCAGCGTCGGTCAGGACGTCGCCTGCCGCCGATTGGACAACGGCGTACCCACGCTCGAGTGTGGCGAGCGGGGACAACGCTCGTACCCGAGCCAACCCATGCTCGAGATCGTCGGTGGCTCGTGCGAGTCGGTGGTCGAGGCTGCGCCGTCCGCGGGCGACCCACTCGTCGGTGACGGCCGACAGGTGCTCGAAGATGCGCTGCGGTTGCGCCAGCACCGGCCGAGTCCGCATGGTGACCAGACCTTGCTCTTCTCGGCGGATTGTGTGGGCGAGCAGCGACCTCGAACGATCGCGGAAGCTCACTATCTTGTCGATCTCGTCGGCTACGTCGGGCACGACTCGCTTGGCCGCATCCGTGGGAGTCGAGGCTCGGACGTCGGCGACGAGGTCGAGCAGCGGCTGGTCCTGCTCGTGGCCGATGGCGCTCACCACTGGCGTCCGACTAGCTGCGACCGCGCGGATCAATCCCTCGTCTGAAAAGGGAAGCAGATCCTCGAGGGCGCCTCCTCCACGGGCGATGATGATCACGTCGACGGTCGAGTCACGATCGAGGACGTGCAGCGCTTCGATGACTTGGCGGGCTGACTCACGGCCCTGCACGGCGGCGTACTCGATGCGGAAATCGACTCCCGCCCACCGCCGTCGAGAGTTGTCGAACACATCACGCTCGGCGGCGGAGTCGCGCCCGACAATCAACCCGACCCGCCCAGGCAAGAACGGCAGCGAGCGTTTCTTGGCAGGATCGAACAACCCCTCAGCCGCCAACAGTTGACGCCGCTGCTCGATGCGCGCGAGCAACTCACCGACCCCCACCGGGCGGATCTCTCGGGCAGACAGCGAGAGTGTGCCGCGGGGGACGTAGTAGTCGACCTTGGCGAAGACGACAACGCGGGCGCCCTCTGTGACGGGGACAGCCATGGAATCGAACACCGAGCGCGGGCAGGTCACCTGCATGGAGACTTCGGCTAACGGGTCACGCAACGTGAGGAACACCGTCTGGGTTTGCTGCCTTCGCTGAAGCTGTGCGATCTGACCCTCCACCCAGATGGGCCCCAGCTTGGCGATGTAGCCCGTCATGGCGTTGGCGATCACCCGCACGGGGGCGGGGTGCTCGAAGCTGGTGTCCAGGCGCACGTGCATGAGGCTAGTGGTTTGCGCCGGCACTTACGATGGATCCATGTCTGCCACCGAGTCACCCGCGCCTGCGGTCACCGATCTTCCGATGCCCGCAGTGGGGGATCGCAGCGTGCTGTTGGCGGCTCCTCGCGGCTACTGCGCTGGAGTCGACCGTGCGGTGATCACGGTGGAGAAGGCACTCGATCTCTACGGTTCACCTGTCTACGTGCGCAAGCAGATCGTGCACAACAAGCACGTGGTGCAATCCCTCGAACGACGAGGGGCTGTCTTCGTCGAAGAGCTCGACGAGGTACCACCCGGTTCGACGGTCGTTTTCTCAGCTCACGGGGTTTCGCCGGCTGTGCATGAGCAGGCAGCCGAGCGGAGCTTGAAGACGATCGACGCGACCTGTCCGCTCGTCACCAAGGTGCACTACGAGGCGCGCCGATTTGCCGACGACGACTACGACATCTTGCTGATCGGTCACGCGGGCCACGAAGAAGTCGAGGGTACGGCGGGGGAGGCGCCTGAGCACATCACCTTGGTTGAGAGCTTGGACGCCATAGCCGGGGTGCAGGTGCGCGACCCCGACAGGGTGGCCTGGCTCTCGCAAACCACGTTGTCTGTGGACGAGACGATGGAGACGGTCGGCCGGTTGCGCCAACAGTTCCCCAACCTTCTTGATCCGCCTTCCGATGACATCTGTTACGCCACTCAGAATCGGCAGCAGGCTGTGAAGGAGATCGCCGGTGGTGCCGATCTGGTGCTGGTGGTCGGGTCAGGAAACTCGAGCAACTCTGTACGGCTGGTGGAGGTTGCTCTTGAGTCGGGCGCCGGTGCCGCCTATCGCGTCGATGACGCTTCTGAGATCGACCCGAGCTGGCTCGAAGGTGTGTCGTCTGTGGGTGTGACCTCGGGCGCCTCTGTCCCTGAGGATCTCGTCGATGGGGTCTTGAGTTATCTGACCGATCGGGGCTTCCCTGCCGCGAAGGCGGTACACACCGCGGAGGAGTCGCTCATTTTCGCGCTCCCCCCAGAGCTGCGCAAGGACCTGCGCGAGGCCGAACGCGGCACAGCTTAAGACGTGGGAGGCCCGCCCACTGGGGTGGGCGCCTTGTCTGCTCCGACCCTGCACAGGACGACAACGAGGGCAACGCCGTATGCCGCGGCGAGCCCAACCGCGTGAGTGGCCAGCCCCGTCAAGAACGCTTGCAGCACCCCGCCCGTGGCTGAAAAGGTTTGCGGTGCCACGAGGGCGATGCCGCCCACCACAGCTGCGAAGAGTAACGGCGGAAGCACTCCCGCAGTGAACAGATCACGCCGCCGCACCGACATCGCTGACGTCAAGGCGACGACGATGAAGCAGAGATCGAAGAAGATCGTCAGCCGGTCGGTGAGTGCGAGGTTCAGGCCGGCGCATCCGACCGTTGCGAGCCCAGATATGAGCACGACCCTGCGGCCTGACAGACCCGGCGCCGACGAGTAAAGCTGGACCCGGCTTTGGTCTGAGCTGTGTGATGACTTTGTCGCCTCCGGGGCCGCGGCTGGCCTTGTCGCCTCCGCGGCCGACGTGAAGGGCTCCCGTGATGCGAAGTCGGGTCGGTCGATCTCGTCGCTGCTTGCCGCATGTGATCCTTGCTCGACAATGGCGGCGTCCGGCTCGTGTGCCGTTGCCACGCGAGGTGCGGAGCTGGACATGGCGTACCACTCCTACCTTGAGGACTGCTCGGCTTCACGCTAGGGGCAACGCCTGGCCGCGGGAGTGAGCCACGCCGCATCTCCGCCACAGTCGGCCGCTGCTAGCTCCCGCCGCCCGCGCCGATCGCTGCACCGCACCCCCGCCGTTTGCGTCGAGTCAGGGAATTTAATCGCCGACGGCACGGCGCCTCCACTGCTCGCGGCCAGGCTGTCCCTCGATGGCCAGTGGCGCCTCGTCGTCGACAATGAGCTCCGGAGCCGTGAGAGGGGTCGGGGTCGCCACCACGCCCTCGAGACCCGGCAAGTCCTTGTCGGTGACCTCCAGGTCCCGCATGCGACGTGCACTCACCAGGACTCGAGACTCGATCGACCCCACGG
>JACCZJ010000330.1 GCA_013696065.1 Nocardioidaceae bacterium | reverse complement strand
GCCGAGCGGATGGCGAGCAGCCGCGCAGGCGATGCCCGATGACCACCACCGTTCTCGACGGGTGCGCTGTTGTCACCATGGACGCTGAACGCAACGAGCACAAGGTTGGGCATGTCGTGATCGAGGGCAACCGCCTGGCGTCTGTCGGCGACGGACCCGCGCCGCGCGATCTCCCGGATGCGACGTACGTCGATGCGACCGGTTGCCTTGCCACACCAGGTCTCATCAACACCCACCACCACCTCTATCAATGGGTGACCCGTGGCCTCGCGGTCGACGCCACCCTGTTTGAGTGGCTCACCACCCTCTACCCCATCTGGGGTTATATCGACGAAGACATCGTCCGAACCGCGGTCACCGGGGGGATTGGCTGGCTGGCTCGCACGGGGTGCACCACGACGATGGACCACCACTACGTGTTCCCTACACATGGTGGAGACGTGCTGGCCGCGGAGATCGAAGCTGCGCGACGCGTTGGTCTGCGCTTCCTGCCGACGCGCGGGTCGATGGACCTCGGCCAAAGCCAGGGCGGATTGCCGCCTGACCACGTGGTCGAGGATCTCGACACGATCCTCCGGGCCACCGTCGATGCGATTGACCGCTACCACGACCCGGGCCCCGACTCGATGCTGCGCATCGGGGTGGCTCCGTGTTCGCCGTTCTCGGTGACCGGTGACCTGCTCAAGCAGGCTGCTCTGCTGGCCCGCGATAAGGGAGTTCGTCTGCACACCCACCTGGCCGAGACCGTCGACGAGCTGGACTTCTGCCAGGACACGTTCGGTTGCCTGCCGCTCGACTACATGGAGTCGGTCGGCTGGCTGGGCCCGGACGTCTGGTATGCCCACGGGATCCATGTCGACGACGACGGCATCGCCAAGCTCGCCAGCACCGGCTCAGGAGTCGCGCACTGCCCGTCCTCGAATGCGCGACTCGGTGCAGGCATCTGCCGCGCCAGGGACTTGCGCGGCGCAGGCGTGCCGGTGGGGTTGGGCGTCGATGGCGCTGCCTCCAACGAGTCGGCGTCGATGATCGAAGAGGTGCGGCACGCGCTGCTCTTCGCCCGCGCCACGGGCGGACCCCAGGCGATGACGGCCCGGGATGCGCTGGAGATAGCCACACTGGGCGGCGCGAAGGTGCTTGGTTGGGAGAGCGAGATCGGGTCTTTGGAATCAGGAAAGCTCGCCGACGTGGCCGTATGGCGCCTCGGCACGTTGCCGCACATCGACATCGCCGATCCGGTCGCCGCCCTCGTCTTGGGCTCCCCGCCACCCCTCGAGCTGCTCATGGTCAACGGCCGGCGCGTTGTCGAACGCGACCGGCTCGTCAACGTCGACGAGGACGTCGTGGCCGGCGAAGTCCGGTTCGCGAGCACCACACTGCTCTCTCGCGCCGGGGTGACCTCATGACCACCACACCTAGTCAGACGCAACGCTCCTCACCCTCCCAAGCCCAGGAACGCCTGCCCGGCAATACCGCCGGCGGCGTCGGGGAGAGCCCGCTGCGTCCCGATGGCATCTTGAAGGTCACCGGCGAGTTCGCCTACTCGAGCGACATGTGGCTCGAGGACATGCTCTGGGGCTACACCCTGCGCAGCCCACACCCGTTCGCGTTGATCAAATCTATCGACCTCACCGACGCGCTGGCGACGGCTGGCGTGTTCGCCGTACTCACTCATGACGACGTGCCGGGCGAGAAGTTCTTCGGGCTCGAATATGCCGACCAACCGGTGCTCGCCAAGGATCTCGTGCGCTACGAAGGCGAGGCGGTTGCTCTCGTCGCCGCTGACCACCCCGAGATCGCGCGCAAGGCAGCGAAGAAGATCAAGATCGAGTACGAGGTGCTGGCGCCCGTCACCGATGCCGAGGTGGCCATCGGCCACAAGCCTTGGACCCCCCCAGCGGATGCGGTCGACGCTGGCATCGACGGCGACGTCCCGCAGTTGCACCCCAACGGGAATCTGGTGCGACACCTCAAACTGCGCAAGGGCGACCAGGGGGCCACCACCGACGTGGTCGTCAGCGGCGTGTACGACGTCGGCATGCAGGACCAGGCGTTCCTGGGTCCCGAGTCCGGGCTTGCGGTGCCCGATGGTGAGGGGGGCGTGGACCTGTACGTCGCGACCCAGTGGCTGCACGTCGACCAGCGCCAGGTATGTGCAGCCTTAGGCCTGCCGCCCGAGCGGGTTCGCCTGACTTTGGCAGGTGTGGGTGGAGCCTTCGGGGGTCGCGAGGACCTTTCGATGCATGTGCATGGTTGCATGCTCGCTCTGCACACGGGCAAGCCCGTCAAGATGGTGTACAACCGGCTGGAGTCGTTCTACGGC
>JACCZJ010000302.1 GCA_013696065.1 Nocardioidaceae bacterium | reverse complement strand
CGGGCCTGCGGATCACGCTCCTCGACGCCTGTTACCTCTCTGCCGGATTCGGAGCCGCACCGGAGGGTGTGCAGGCGCGTTTCAGTGATGGCACCGCAGACACCTGGGCCGAGCGCGTACTGCGACTCGCAGCGCAGGTCGACGAGCTCGCCGACCCCCACGTGGCTGTGGGCGGCGCCATCCACTCGGTGCGCGCGGTGCCACGCGACGCGCTCGCCGTGGTCGCAAACGCCATGCCAGCAAAGCCATTGCACATGCATGTGTCTGAGCAGGCAGCCGAAAACGAGGCATGCCGAGACCGTTACGGCTGCACGCCCACGCAGTTAGTGGATCAAGCGGGAGTCCTCACCGACAGGTTCACCGCCGTACATGCGACTCACCTGACAGACGGCGACATCGCCTTGCTGGGCGAGCCTTCGGCGTACGTCGGCTTTTGCCCCACCACGGAGCGAGACCTCGCCGACGGAGTCGGGCCTTCTCGGGCGCTCGCTGATGCTGGTGCTCGGTTGACTCTCGGTTCGGACAGCCACGCGGTCATCGACATGCACGAGGAGATGCGGGCAGTCGAACTCGACGAGCGTCTCAGCTCGCAGCAGCGCGGCCATTGGCAGTCGCACGAACTGCTGACTGCGGCGACTGAGACAGGGCACAGGTCACTGGGGTTCGAGGATGCAGGTCGGATCGCGGTCGGGCAATGGGCCGACCTCGTCACGATCGACACATCCACTCCACGCACAGCCGCGACCGGTCGGGGTGAAGAAACGATCGTCTTTGCGGCCACGGCGGCCGACATCACAAGCGTCGTGGCCAGTGGCGTGCGCCTCGAGCGTGATCACGAAGCGGTCGGCCGGGCGCTCGACGCTGCGATCGCTGCACTGACAGGGTGAGCTGTCAAGGCTCTCCGACTGCTGCTCCGTGGCAGCATGGGGGCGCTGAGAAGGAGGGAGTCTGGGTGTCGTCTGTGCTAGTCACCAACGTCGGTGAGCTCACCACCAACGACTCGACTCTGGGAGACGGGTCCATGCTCGGGCTGATCCACGATGCTGCTCTGGTGATCGAGAACGGTCAGGTGTCATGGGTCGGGGATCGCCGGCTTGCTCCACCCGCCGACCGGGCCATCGACGCGGGCGATGCGGCCGTCATACCTGGTTTCGTCGACAGCCACTCCCACCTCGTCTTTGCCGGTGATCGTGCCGCGGAGTTCGCCGCACGCATGACAGGTCATCCCTACGCAGCCGGTGGCATCCGTACGACGGTCAGTGCCACCCGAGCCGCCACGGACGAGACGCTCAGCATCAACGTGGCCCACCTTGTCGACGAAATGTTGCGGCAAGGCACCACTACAGTCGAGATCAAGAGTGGCTATGGCCTGACCGTCGCCGACGAGCTACGCAGCCTGGCGATCGCTCGTCAGTTCACCGAGGAGACGACGTTTCTCGGAGCGCATGTGGTCCCACCCGAATTCGTCGATGACCCAGCCGGCTATGTCGAATTGGTGACCGGGTCGATGCTCGAGGCGGCGGCGCCATACGCCCGGTGGGTCGATGTCTTCTGTGAGCGTGGCGCCTTCGATGGCGACCAGGCGCGTGCCATCCTCCAAGCCGGCATGGCTGCCGGTCTGCTGCCACGGGTGCATGCAAACCAGCTCGGGCCGGGGCCTGGTGTCCAGATCGCGTGCGAGATGGGCGCCGCCTCCGCTGACCACTGCACCCACCTGTCGAAGCAAGACATCGAGGCGCTGAGCAGCTCCGGCGTCGTAGCAACCTTGCTGCCCGCTGTCGAGTTCTCGACCCGTTCGGTGTATCCCGATGCGCGTGCGTTGCTCGCCGCCGGTGTCACGGTGGCGCTGGCGAGCGACTGCAACCCAGGCTCCTGCTATTCGTCGTCGATGCCGCTGTGCATCGCACTCGCCGTACGCGAGATGCGGATGTCGCCGGGTGAGGCCCTTTGGGCCGCGACGTGCGGCGGTGCCACTGCGTTGCGCCGAGACGATGTGGGCCACCTTGGCGTCGGGGCCAAGGGTGACTTCGCCGTGTTGGCGGCGCCGTCATACCTGCATCTGGCATATCGGCCGGGCGTGCCACTCATCTCGTCCGCCTATGCCGCAGGCCGCAGGGTCGCCTGAGGCGCTCGAGATATGTCAGGGGAGGTAGCGTCGCCGGGAGTGGCGGTGGCCTCGAACCACGGTCGAGGAGTGAGACCATCACCTAGATCGGCCGATCAGCCAGCTCGTGGTCGTCTTCTCGGACCGCGTTCCGCTCGATGTCCTTCTTGGAGCCCAGCTTGCTCGGCCACCACATATGACGGCCGATGTCGAGGTTGAGCCCTGTGACCAGGACCGAGCGCACGACCAAAGTGTCGAGGAGCACCCCCAACGCCACCGCAAAGCCGATCTCGGCGAAGGAGACGACGGGCAACGTTCCCAATACGGCAAACGTGCCCGCGAGGACCAACCCGGCCGAGGTGATGACGCCACCGGTCGCGGCCAGGCCGATGAGCGCCCCACGGCGAGTGCCAAACCGGACCGCCTCCTCTCGCACCCGGGTCATCAAGAAGATGTTGTAGTCGATGCCCAGCGCCACCAAGAAGACGAAGACGAACAGCGGCAAGGATGCATCCGCCCCTGCCCAACCGAAGACGTGCCGGAACACGAGGGCACTGAGTCCGAGAGCGGCGCCGAACGAGAGCACCACAGTGGCGATCAGCAGGACCGGAGCGACGATGGCTCTCAGCAACAACATCAAGATCACGAGCACCGCTATCAAGATGATGGGGATGAGGACTTTGGCGTCGCGCGCTGACGCCTCTTGGGAGTCGGACTGGATGGCGGCGTTGCCTCCCACCAGCGCATCTGCACCCTCGACCTCATGAACCGCGCTGCGCAGCCTCTCGATCACGTCGAAGCCGGCTTGGCTCAATGGTTCAACGCTCGTGGTCGCCGTGATCAGAGCCCTGTCACCGGCGATGATCGGCTGCCCGACTTCGCTGACGCCTTCTACCTGCGCCGCCTGAGCAACCTGGTCGGCAGCATCGGATTTCGCCACGATCAGCGCCGGATCGCTAGCACCAGCAGGGAAGTGTTCGCCCAAGACACGCTCACCCGTGACCGACTGAACGGGCTCGGTGAACAGCTCGTCGGTGCTCAGTCCATTCGCGTCGAGCTGTACAACGCCCAGGGATGAGGCACCGAGCAGGACCGAGGTCACCACCCATACAGCGCGCGGCCGTCGCGCGATTCGGCTGCCCACCTTGGCCCAGATGCCCGCCGCCGTCGGCTCTGCACTGCCCTCGTGCGGAATCCGCGGCCAGAACACCCAACGGCCCATCATCACAAGCAGTGCCGGCAACAAGGTCATCATGACCAGGAGACCTACGACGATCCCGACCGCGGCGACCGGACCGAGGCCTTGGGTCGAGTTCATGTCGGCGAAAACGAGGCAGAGCATCCCCACTATCACGGTGCCCGCGCTGGCGATGATCGCTGGGCCGGCGCGATGCAGGGCCTCCGCCATTGCCTCGTGCCGATCGTCGTGACGCCGCAACTCCTCGCGGTAGCGGGCGACCAGCAG
>JACCZJ010000292.1 GCA_013696065.1 Nocardioidaceae bacterium | reverse complement strand
GGCTCCATCGTCTTCGACTCCGGCGACGGCCCGAGTGAGTTGTTCGGACAGTTCGTCGCCGGCATCCAAGCAACCATGGAGGAGTTCACGCTGCTCTACGCGCCGAACATCAACTCCTACAAGCGATTTCAGCCCGGCTCGTTCGCGCCGACTGCCATCGCGTGGGGGCACGACAACCGAACCTGCGCGCTGAGAGTGGTCGGTCACGGGTCAGGACTGCGGGTCGAGAACCGCTTGCCCGGTGGCGATGTGAACCCGTACCTGGCATTGGCCGGCATGCTCGCGGGCGGCCTCCATGGGATCGAGAATGCGCTGGAGCTCGAAGAAGCCTTTGTGGGTAACGCCTATGAGTCCGACAAGCCGCATGTGCCCACGACCCTGCAAGCTGCGCGCGACCTGTTTGCGGAGTCGAATTTGGCGCGCCAGGCGTTTGGGGACGAGGTCGTGGAGCACTACGTCAACGCGGCGGACGTCGAGCTGGCCGCCTACAACGCGACAGTCACTGACTGGGAGCGCATGCGTGGATTCGAGAGGTTGTAGGCCGTTGAGCGCAGTTCACAAGGTCGTGGATCCTTCGACCGAAGAGATTATCCAGTCTGTGGCGTTGGCATCGATCGAGGACACCGATGCGGCAATCGCCAAAGCCCACTTAGCGTTCGACTCATGGCGTCGCGTCGCTCCGGCTGACAGGGGTCGGCTGCTGCGACGGTTTGCTGAGGCGGTCGACGGCGCGATCGAGGAGCTGGCGCAGCTCGAAGTCGCCAACGCCGGACACACGATCGGCAATGCCCGTTGGGAGGCGGGCAACGTGCGAGACGTACTGCATTACTACGCGGCGGCGCCCGAACGGCATACAGGACAACAGATTCCAGTCGCGGGCGGCATCGACCTGACGTTCCACGAGCCGCTCGGCGTGGTGGGGATCATCGTTCCCTGGAACTTCCCCATGCCCATCGCGGCTTGGGGCTTCGCTCCCGCACTGGCGGCGGGCAACACCGTCGTGGTGAAGCCCGCCGAGGTGACCCCGCTCACGGCGCTGAGGCTCGGTGAGCTGGCGCTTGAGGCTGGCATCCCCGAGGGCGTCTTCACCGTGTTGGCCGGGAAGGGCTCGGTGGTGGGGGCACGATTCGTCAGCCATCGCGACATACGCAAAATCTGCTTCACCGGCTCCACCGAGGTCGGCAAGCAGATCATGGCAGGATGCGCCGACCAGATGAAACGCGTGACCTTGGAGCTTGGCGGCAAGAGCGCCAACATCGTGTTCGCGGATGCTGATCTCGAGGCCGCGGCCGCATCTGCGCCAGCAGGGGTCTTCGACAATGCGGGCCAAGACTGCTGCGCGCGCAGCCGGATCCTCGTCCAGGAGGGCGTCTACGACCGGTTCCTCGAGCTGCTCGAGCCTGCGGTGCGAGCGGTGCGGGTCACTCATCCAGCTGAAGAGAGTGCTGACATGGGACCGCTGATCAGTGGCGCGCAGCGGGATCGGGTCGCCTCCTATGTCGACGACACGGTCGATGTGGCCTTCCGTGGCACGGCACCCGAAGGCGCCGGATATTGGTTTCCCCCCACGGTGGTGCTTCCTGGCTCGAGGCGTGATCGGGTATGGCGCGAGGAGGTCTTTGGACCCGTGGTCGCAGTGTTGCCGTTCACGGACGAAGCCGATGCCATCGCCGCCGCGAATGACAGCGACTACGGACTCTCAGGCTCGATCTGGACCCGTGACGTTGCTCGGGCGCTGCGCGTGTCACGTGGGGTCGATGCGGGCAACCTCAGCGTCAACTCCCACTCGTCGGTGCGCTATTCCACCCCTTTTGGCGGGTTCAAACAGTCGGGGCTCGGACGTGAGCTCGGACCTGCCGCCCTCGACTCGTTCAGTGAAGTCAAGAACGTTTTCATCAGCACGGAGGGCCCCTAACCCATGGCACCCAAGCGTCGCCTCGAAGGCCGCACAGCCGTCATCACCGGTGGTTGCAGCGGTATCGGTCTCGCTAGCGTCCAGCGATTCGCCGAGGAGGGGGGACACGTCGTGATCGGTGATCTCGACGACGAACACGGCAGGGAGATCGTCGACGAGATCGATGGAACCTATGTGCACTGCGATGTGACCGACGCCGCTCAGGTCGAAGCACTGTTCGCCGCCGCGCATGCCGTCAAGGGCCGCGTAGATGTTGCCTTCAACAACGCGGGCATATCCCCGCCGGACGACAACTCGATCCTCGACACGGACATAGAAGCATGGCGTCGGGTGCAGGAGGTCAATCTGACCAGCGTGTATCTGTGCTGCAAGGCGGCGCTGCCTTATATGCGCGCGCAGCAGCGGGGATCGATCATCAACACCGCTTCCTTCGTCGCCGTCATGGGTGCGGCCACCTCGCAAATCTCGTACACCGCTAGCAAGGGCGGCGTCTTGGCGATGAGTCGTGAGCTCGGTGTGCAATTCGCCCGAGAGGGAATCCGCGTCAACGCCTTGTGCCCGGGACCTGTCAACACTCCGCTGCTGAGGGAGTTGTTCGCCAAGGACCCAGAGCGAGCGCAGCGTCGGCTCGTCCACATCCCCGCAGGGCGCTTTGCAGAGCCCGAAGAGATCGCCAACGCGGTGCTGTTCCTGGCCAGTGACGAGTCGAGCTTCGTCAATGCCTCGACGTTCCTCGTCGACGGGGGCATCTCCGGCGCCTACGTGACCCCGCTCTGATGAGTCGACCGGTCATCGGTATCACTTCGTATGTCGAGTCGGCTTCGTGGGGGGCATGGCAAGACGTACGGGCAGTCCTTGTCCAAGAGGCTTATGTCGCCCACCTGTTCCACGCCGGTGCCATCCCCGTCCTGTTGCCACCTCTGCTTGAGGGGGCGACAGCAGACGATGCCGAAGCAGTCCTCTCGCGACTGGACGGGCTGGTGTTGGCCGGGGGCTCCGACGTCGAATCGGCTCGCTATGGCCAGCCCCCCCACCCGTTGGCCCAGCAGCCACGCCCAGAACGCGACGCCACCGAGCTCTTGCTGGCGGCAGTGGCGAGAGACCGGCTGCCTGTGCTTGGTGTCTGTCGCGGAATGCAGGTCATGGCGGTCGCCGCCGGTGGCGAGCTGGAGCAGCACCTCCCGGACCGCCTCGGCCATCTTGGTCATGCGCCCGCCCCTGCGACGTACGGGCTGAGGACAGTGCTCCCCAAGCAGGGGAGCCTGCTCGAGTCGATCACCGGTGGCCAGTTCGAGGTCAGGTGCTATCACCACCAGGGCGTGATCTCGTATCCGACATACGAAGCCACTGGACTCAGTGACGATGGAGTGGTCGAGGCCATCGAGTCACCCGGAGCGCGTTTTCATCTCGGGGTGCAGTGGCATCCGGAGAAGAGCCAAGACAATCGGCTCTTCGCAGCACTGGTCGCCGCCGCCCGTGGCCGACTTGTCAGCCGCTAGGGCCGCTATAGCAGCCTCAGTTTCTGACAAGTCTCGCTAGATTTGAGCTATGACGCGATGGACCGACGCCGTCGGCGAGGCCAGTGCAGAACGGTACGCCGAGAGGTTCACCGCCCTAGCAGCGTCGGGCGCCGACGTGCACGGAGAGGCCAGCTTCTGTGAACAGCTCGCGCCGCCCGGTGCACATGTGCTGGACGCAGGTTGTGGGACGGGCCGCGTGGCGATCGAGCTGTCACGTCGCGGCTTTCGGTGCGTCGGGGTTGACGTCGATTCCTCGATGATCAGCCATGCCCGACGGGCTGCACCGGACATCTCATGGGTCGAGCAGGACCTGACGACGTTGCACTTGCCCGAGCGCTTCGACCTCGTCTTGGCCGTAGGCAACGTCATACCCCTGCTCGCACCGGGCACAGAGGCAGCGACCCTGGTCCAGCTGGCAGCACACGTTGACGACGGAGGCGTCCTGGTCACGGGATTGGGACTCGACCCGGCTCATCTGCCGCTCGAGTCCGCACCTTTCGGGCTCGTCGAGTACGACGCCTGGTGCGAGCAAGCCGGGCTCCTCCTCGTTGATCGCTTCGCTACCTGGGATCGGCAACCTTACGGGGGCGGCTGCTACGCCGTCAGCGTTCACCACCGCGGGATGGCCGCGAGTGACATCTCGAACCGCGACTCCACCCACTGAGAACGATCCGGTCCAGAG
>JACCZJ010000325.1 GCA_013696065.1 Nocardioidaceae bacterium | reverse complement strand
GAGGACTCGAAGGGCCAGGCCGAGCAGGTCTTCTTTGACTTCGACGCGAGCCCGATCAAGGACCAGTACACGCTCGGCTATGACTGGAACGGGAACAAAGCTGTGCATTGGAACCTGGCAGAGAAGGGCAAGATGCTGACGGCCATGGACGGCGCCTACGAGTTGGAGGGGGGCGACAGCGGAGGGACAGAGGTCACCTACCGACTCGCGGTGGACATCTCGATCCCGATGATCGGGATGCTCAAGCGCAAGGCCGAGAAGGTCATCATCGACAACGCGCTCAAGGGTCTGAAGAAGCGCGTCGAGTCGCTCGCCTGAGCCCTTGCGGATCATTCTTTTCACCGGCAAAGGCGGGGTCGGCAAGACCACCGCAGCAGCCGGTACGGCGACCATGGCAGCCGTGCGTGGGAACCGAACCCTGGTGCTGTCCACCGATGCCGCGCATTCCCTGTCCGACGCATTCGGTGTCCCGATCGCCGGGGAGCCGACCGAGGTGGACGGCAACCTGTTCGTGCAGCAAGTCGACGCGCAACGAAGGTTCGAGCGCTCCTGGCTGGAGATCCAGGACTACCTGCTCTTGGTCCTCGACGCCGCGGGGGTTGACCCGATCACCGCCGAGGAGCTCACGGTCATTCCGGGTGCCGAGGAGGTGCTCGCACTGCTGGAGCTTCGCGCGCATGCGATGTCGCGAGAGTGGGATGTTATCGTCGTGGACTGCGCACCCACTGCAGAGACCCTGCGTCTCCTGGCTCTGCCGGAGGCGCTCGGCTGGTACATGGACCGGGTCTTTCCCATGGAGCGGCGGATCGTCAAGGCACTGAAACCCGTGCTGGCGCGTGCGGCCGGGGTTCCCATGCCGCACGACTCCGTGTTCGACGCTATCGAGCGCTTGCACCGCGACCTCGAGGAGGTTCACCAGATACTCGCCGGGAAGGACTCCAGTGTCCGCCTCGTCCTTACCCCCGAAGCGGTGGTCGTGGCAGAGGCCCGGCGTTCGTTCACAACGCTTTCGCTGTTCGGGTATCGCGTCGACGGTGTGATCGCCAATCGGGTGTTCCCATCAGCCGGCTCGGACGCGTGGCGCAGGCGGTGGGTCGAGTCGCAGAGCAAGATCCTGGATGAGGTCGAGCAGTCCTTCGCGGGCCTCCCGATCTGGCGTTCGTCGTACCGCCCTTCCGAACCGGTCGGAGCGGACGAGCTGGCTGCCTTCGCTACCGCCGCGTACGGTGACGACGACCCGCTCGCAGCCCCCGTTGGGGAGGGGCCCATGACGGTTCGCCGCACCGGAACCGGAGCGACGCTGCGGTTCGACCTGCCGTTCGCGGCGCGAAGCGACATCGACCTGGCCCGGCACGGTGATGAGCTCGTGGTCACCGTGGGGTCCTATCGCCGTGTGCTGGCGTTGCCCACGGCGCTGGCCAAGCACACCGTTGCCGGGGCACGTGTGGACGAGGGGTCGCTCCAGATCCGATTTCAGCCCTCGGGAGAGAACGAATGAGAGACGAAAGCCAGGACGAGCCGGTGGGGAGCGTGGGAGCAGAGGCCGCAAAGCTGCTCGGTGCTCTGCAGGAGATGGCTCGCGAGAGCGGAAGCGAGTACGCCGGTGCAGCGTCTGCCGCCGCTGGTGGGGCGGCCTCGTCCCTCAACTCGGTCAGCGAGCACATCGCGACCGGTGGCGAGGACTGCCGCTACTGTCCGCTCTGCCAGGTGATCTCGGCAGTCCGTGGCACCAGTCCGGAGGTCAAGCAGCACCTCACGTCGGCGGCGACCTCCCTGATGCAGGCAGTTGCTGAGGCTATGGCCACCTCTGTCCCGGACCAGTCGGGCAAGGACCGAAGAAGGCCGGGAGTGCAGAAGATCGACCTCACTGACGACGAGAGCTGGGAGGACGACTGATGGCCCTCACTGTGGGCATCGACGTAGGAGGAACTAAGATCGCCGGCGGCGTGGTGAACGACACCGGGACGGTGCTTCTGACCGGCCGCCGGGACTCACCAGCCACAGACACCGACGCGATCGAGGAAGCGATCGAGGATCTCGTCGGAGAGTTCCGTGACGAGCACGACATCGAAGCCGTGGGCGTCGGCGCGGCGGGCTTCGTCGACGTCGGACGCTCCACGGTCCTGTTCGCCCCCAACCTGGCCTGGCGGGACGAGCATCTGAAGCGGGATCTCGAGCTGCGGCTGAATCTGCCGGTGGTCATCGAGAACGACGCCAACGCAGCCGCTTGGGGCGAGTTCACGTTCGGCGCCGGAGCTGATGTCGACGACTTCGTGCTGGTCACCGTTGGCACAGGTGTCGGTGGCGGCATCGTCCTCAACGGAGAGCTGCACCGTGGAGCGTTCGGGGTCGCGGCCGAGATCGGGCACATCCGCGTCGTCCCTGGCGGCCTCGTCTGCGGTTGCGGCAACCGCGGCTGCTGGGAGCAGTACGCAAGCGGGACCGCGCTCGTGCGCGAGGTGCGCGAGCAGGTGGGTCGGGGTTCGCTGATCGCCAGGTCACTTCTGGACCGGGCAGGTGGTGATGTGCTCGCCATCGACGGGCCCCTGATCACACAGGCCGCCCGCGAGGGTGACCCGTTCGCCATCGAGCAGCTCGAGTCCCTAGGTCACTGGCTCGGAGAGGGCGTCGCGACGCTGACCGCCGTCCTCGACCCGGCAGTGGTCGTGATCGGCGGGGGAGTGTCGGCCGCGGGCGGCCTGCTCCTGGAACCGGCACGCTCGCAGTTCCGGGCACACCTGACCGGCCGCAACTATCGCCCCGAGCTGCAGATCCGGGCGGCTGAACTGGGCAACACCGCCGGGATGATCGGCGCGGCTGACCTCGCTCGACGGCCCTGAATGGGCGATGCTGAGGTTTTGTCCCAAAACTGAGCCTTGTCCGTTTCATTTGCGGTTAACCTGATCAAATGGTGCTATGGCCGCAATCTGCTTGGACAGAATAAGATGGCATAAGGGTGGAAACACGTGTGGGGGGACGAATGGCGCGATCTGGAGTGACAGGTGTCGGACGGGGAGGCCGCGACAACGGGGCGGCGACCGTGGAGTTCGCCTTGATCGCGAGCCTCGTGCTGTTCCCGTTGCTGGTTGGCATGCTTCAGTACTCGTTGTACTTCTGGTCGCTGCAGTCTGGCTCTCATGCTGCGAGAGAGGCAGCGAGACAGGCCGCCGTCGGATCTTTGACCTGTACCCAGTTCAGGGATCTTGTCAGTGCCAACGCCCAGGGTGAGACTGCGTCGAGCGTAGTGGCCGCGCGCACCTTCTACGCGGATACCACCATGGCGACTTCCGGTCCGGCCGTCGTCGGCGGTGTGGTCAAGGTGAACGTGACCTTCGACAGCATCGACCTGAACTTTCCTGCGCTGCCGTTCGTCCCGGACGGACGCGTCTCCGAGCAGGGCGTCGCCCGGGTCGAGAACGTGACACCGAACTCGGTGGCCTGCTCATGAAGCGGGTGCCGAGCAGGACGGATGAGGGTGCCGTGGCGGTGATCGTCGGTATTTGCGCGATTCTGATCTTCAGTCTGTGTGCCATGGCGGTGGACCTCGGCAGCGCCTACGCCCGCAAACGCGACATCCAGACCCAGGCAGACCTTGCGGCTCTGGCAGCCGGGGCAGAACTGCCTAGGACGGCGGCGAACGAGGCGCCAATAAGGCAAACCGCGCAAAGCTACGCCTTGGAGAACTTCATCTCGGGACAGGTCGCGTCGGACTGGGATCTCAGCTCTGGTCCGGACGACAGCGGTTGGGTTGAGTTCGATGGCGACACCAAACTGACCGTCCACGCGCCGTACGCCGAGGTCGACTACTCATTCGCCGGGGTCATGGGGTTCTCCAGCGGTGACGTCGACGCGTCCGCGACGGTTGCTCTTGGCACACCGGGCGGGTCCGCAATGATGCCTTTCTACGGAGTGGCCGGCAACGGTTGCGACTGGGGCCCTCAGACGCTGAGTGACCCGGCCAACGGCCAGAGCCAGTCCGTCGTCCCCGCCATGCGGTTCCCGACCGAGACGAACAAGTCCGACCTCAGGTCCCCCGCGCGCCTCGACCCGGTGTCGGTGCCCTACCAAGCCGCCACACCACCGACGGTCAGCATCCGCGATGGCAAGTTCCTGTCCCGCGTCCAGCGGATCGGCTTCTTTCGTGAGACGTCTCAGTCGCCGAACGACTACAAGCCCTGGCCAAGCACGGGTCTCATAGTCAACCCCGACACCACCGGAAAGACAGTGACATTCGATATTCCACCTGAAGTCACGGCCGTCGAGGACGTCTGGTGGATCAGAGTCTGGGGTCCTCCAAACGGCGTTGGCCAGAACCAGTGGTCGGCGATGAGCGAAGCTCTCCCCCTGCGGGTCGGTGACTCGCTGATCCAATGCCAGAGCCTCGCTGACGACGGCAACTTCGGCTCGCTGATCCTGCCGAGGGAGGACTCGAACTCAAGCGCATGGCTTGCGAAAAAC
>JACCZJ010000320.1 GCA_013696065.1 Nocardioidaceae bacterium | reverse complement strand
CGGCGGGGCTGTCACAACGTCGGACACCAATGCTAACGCGGGTTAGTCCGCTTTTTGCGCGGGTCAGTCCGCCAGCGCGGCGTCCAGCTTGATCGTCGTACCGGTCAGAGCCTGAGATACGGGGCACCCGGTCTTGGCGGCCTCGGCGGCCTCGACGAACGCGTCGTTGTCGAGGCCCTCTACCTTCGCCCGCACGGTGAGTCGGATCTCGGTGATTCCCGAGCCTGGCTTGAAGTCGACCTCAGCGGAGGTGTCGAGGGACTGCGCTTCGTTGCCTGCCTGGGCTAGGACGTTCGACAATTGCATGTTGAAGCAGCTCGAGTGGGCGGCGGCGATGAGCTCCTCGGGGCTGGTGCGCCCGTTGGGCTCCTCGGCGCGCGATGCCCAGGTGACGTCAAAGGTGCCTAGCCCTGATGACTCAAGGTCTACCTGGCCCTTGCCTTCGAACAAGGAGCCTTCCCAATGGGCCTTGGCGTTTCGTGTGGTCGTCATGCCTACCTCCGAGTTGGAATGGGTGTGTAGCCCAATACTGCCCCGCAGCTCGAGTCCCATGCGTGCGGCTTCCTCGTGCTGAGACAATCGAGTCGTGACAACTTCGCAAGCGCAGTCTTTCTATGACGCCGTGGGCGGGCACGAGACGTTCGTTCGACTGGTCCGGACCTTCTATGCGGGCGTGGCGGCCGACCCCGAACTCCGTGCCCTGTACCCCGAAGAGGACCTTGGCCCCGCCGAGGTGCGCTTCCGGATGTTTCTGGAGCAGTACTGGGGCGGCCCGACGACATACTCTGAAACGCGGGGGCACCCTCGACTCGGCATGCGTCATGGCGGCTTTGCCGTCACACCCCACGCCCGCGACCTGTGGTTGGGGCACATGCGGACCGCACTGCAAGAGTCGGGTATGACGGACGACCAGGTCGCGGAATTCTGGGCCTACGTCACGAGAGCAGCGCACTTCCTGGTCAACTCAGCCGACCCGCCGCAGGCGGTCGACACGGCAGAGGGACCGCGCGCCACCCCGGACCTGATCCCTGTCGAGGAGACGCCACGGCCGCCTAGTCGGTAAACCGGCCCAGAACTGCCCGCTCGATCTCGTGGAGACGCCTCGGTCGCCCGCTGTCGGAATCAACAGGTGCGAGCACCGTGGACGCCTGACCGTAGACGACGCGCCGGCCCGACCCGTCGTCATCGACGATCTCGTAGCTGATCGTGAACGAGGCGCCCCCGATCCTCGAAACCCACATCTCGATCGGGTAGGGATCTTGCCGAAAGACCATGGCTCGTCGATAGTCGATCTCTGCCCGGACGACCAGAACACCCTCGGCGAGACCCTCGGCTCCGCGCGCCGGAGCGTGCACGAACAGCATGTCAACACGAGCCTCTTGCAGGTATTCGAGCCAGGTGACGTTGTTGACGTGGTTGTAGGCATCCAGGTCTGACCAGCGCGGTTTGAGCATGAAAACGTGGCGAGGCACAGCACATCTTGACAGCCATCGGTCGGGCGGCACATCACGACAGTCCACATCCTTGGCAGCGAACTCACAGTAGGCTCGGTGCCGCCACGAACCTTGCTTGGAGGACTCATGCCGGAAGCCGTTATCGTCGCTGCCGCCCGCTCACCGATCGGCCGAGCTCACAAGGGCTCACTCAAAGATGTCCGCCCGGACGACTTAGCGGCCAGCATGGTCGCGGCAGTGCTCGCCAAGCTGCCTGAGCTGGATCCGGCCGACATCGACGATTTGATGCTGGGATGTGGTCTGCCCGGCGGCGAGCAAGGCTTCAACATGGCTCGGGTGGTTGCTGTGTTGCTTGGATTCGACAACCTGCCTGGCACCACGGTGACGCGCTACTGCTCGTCGAGCCTCCAGACATCGCGGATGGCCTTCCATGCGATCAAAGCCGGCGAGGGCGATGTGTTCATCTCGGCTGGCGTCGAGACCGTCTCTCGGTTCGTCCATGGCAGCTCCGACTCGCACCCCGACACCCGGAACCCTGCCTTCGCCCCGGCCGGAATGCGCAGCGCCCAGGCAGCCGCGGGGGGCGCGCCCCTGTGGCACGACCCTCGGCAAGTCGGCGCTCTGCCCGTCATCTACATCGCCATGGGTCAGACCGCCGAGAACCTCGCGCAGCAGCGGGGACTCAGTCGACCGGGACTCGACGAGTTCGGCGTGCGCAGCCAAAACCTCGCTGAGCAGGCGATCACCAGCGGCTTCTGGCAGCGAGAGATCACCCCCCTCGAGCTGGCGGACGGCACCAAGATCGAGGCGGACGACGGTCCGCGGGCAGGTGTTACCTATGAGGCGGTCGCCCAGCTGAAGCCGGTTTTTCGCCCTGACGGAGTCGTCACCGCAGCAAACTGTTGTGCTCTCAATGATGGTGCCGCAGCGGTCGTCGTCATGAGCGACACCAAAGCCCGCGACCTCGGCGTCTTGCCATTAGCGCGGATCGTGTCGACAGGTGTCACTGGTCTGTCTCCCGAAGTCATGGGGCTAGGGCCGGTCGAGGCGTCAAGGCAGGCTTTGCGCCGGGCAGGCATGACAATCGACGACATCGACCTGGTGGAGATCAACGAGGCGTTCGCCGCGCAGGTGGTGCCGTCGTACCAAGATCTCGGTGTTGATCTCGACAAGCTCAACGTCAATGGCGGCGCGATCGCTGTAGGCCATCCTTTTGGTATGACGGGAGCTCGCCTCCAGGCGACCATGCTGAACTCCCTCGACTTCCACGACAAGTCAACGGGTCTCATCACCATGTGTGTGGGCGGTGGTCAAGGGATGGCAATGGTGGTCGAGCGGGTGTGACGCATGTCACCCGCGAGGGACACCTGGGCCGAATGGTCACAGGAGAGCGGCGAAGCCGTTAACATAAGCTGAGAGGGCGTCGAGCTGTAACGGCTGATCCCTCAGGCGGCGGTATCTCGGGCCGCCCCGTGCGACGGCATCTCGGGTCGCCTCATGCGACGGCATTCGGACCGTCGACACTGCTCCAATCACTGTCGTCTCCGCGCCCACAGGATGCAGTTCCCCCCACCAGGCTGACGTGTAACAGCGACGCGACCTTGCAGCGCGGTCAAGTCGGAGCTTCATCTCGCCATAAACCCCCAGCTTCGCGAGTTTAAGGACAAACTAGTTTGATGGAACCGAGATATGACGACTGAGTGGCTCACGAACAACCAGCAGCGAGCCTGGCGGGCTTACCTGTTGGGTTCAACCCTGCTCATCGAGCGGCTGGATCGCGACCTGCGCGAAAAGCATGGGCTGTCATTGCCTGAATACGAGATTCTCGTGCGCCTATCGGAGGCGCCGGACCGTTCACTGCGGATGGCAGAACTCGCTGACTCGGTCAAGAACTCCCGAAGCCGGATTACCCACACCGTGACACGTCTGGAGCGAGCCGGTTTGGTCGAGCGTCGCCAATGCCCCTCCGATGGGCGTGGCGTCTGCGCGCTCATGACCGACATGGGTTATGACAGGCTCGTGACGGCAGCACCCGAACACGTAGCCAGCGTGCGCACTGCCTTGATCGACGTGGTGTCCCCGGCGGACCTGGAGGCTATCCACCGCGCCTTTTTGGCTGTGGCCAACAAGCTACAGACTCAAGCACGCGACCGGTCGCTCTCGGAGCAGCCCGCCTAACCTCTCGGAG
>JACCZJ010000316.1 GCA_013696065.1 Nocardioidaceae bacterium | reverse complement strand
GTCCGAGAGTTCGGCCGCAGTATCAGGCGGGGCGACGAAGGAGCCCCCCACCCCCAGCTGCCGGGTCGCCTCCTGGACTGCGCGAGAGCCACGCACCGCCCACGTCGCGATCCACCACGCGAAGAGCAGGGAAACCGGTCCCGCCACCAGGGACACCAGCAAGACCACTTCGAAGTCATGTTGCGACAAGAACATCGCCCGCGCCGTGCCCAGCACACCCGCGACCAACCCCAGCACGCTGATCAGGGCGACGGCCGCAAAGGCCCACTTGAGCGATCGACGGCGGGCTCGGTAGGCGATGACGAGCCCGACGACACCTACGAGTCCCGACCACGCCATAGCGATGGCAATCACGGTCCAGGTGTCTGAGCTCACGACAGCTCCCACCGGTAGCCGATCCCCCACACGGTGATCAAACGCCGGGGAGAGGTTGGCTCAGCTTCGACTTTTTCTCGCAGCCGCCGCACGTGCACCGTCACCGTGGACTGGTCGCCGAAAGACCAGCCCCACACCCTGTCGAGCAGCTCCACTCGGGTGAAGGCCGTTCCCGCGTGAGCGATGAAGAACCGCAAAAGGTCGAATTCGCGCATCGTCAACGGCACTTGCCGGTCGCCTAGGTACGCCTGGCGTCGTGGCCCGTCGAGGACGAGGTCTCCGTCCCGCACCACGTCGGGCGGTGGCGCTGCAAGCTCCCCAGTCCGGCGCAGCACCGAGCCGACACGCAACACCAGCTCGCGGGGGCTGAAGGGCTTGGTCAGATAGTCGTCCGCTCCGAGCTCCAGACCCACGACCCGGTCCTCTTCTGCTCCCAGGGCGGTGAGCAAGATGACAGGGATGTCCGAGCCGACGCGGATCTGGCGGCACACCTCCAGCCCATCGATGCCTGGGAGCATCACGTCAAGAACCACCAGGTGGGGGCGCTCCCCTGCCACCATCGCCAAGGCGGTTTCACCGTCGCCGGCCTCGTTCACGTCATAGCCCTCGGCCCGTAGGTATGAGCACACAACTTCTCTCACGGTTGGGTCGTCGTCGACAACCAAGACACGTGTCATGCGCGGAGATGGGCAGGTTGCTTCACTGGACGGCCGACTTGGTGCGCCGCCAGGAGAGCATGCTGACGACTGCGACCACGGTCACGATGACGGCAGCGAGGATCAGCCACCCTGCGACGTAGTCGCGGTCGAGCAACGTGGGATTGTCTGGGCGCGCCCCAAACCGGCCGAGCACGGGTATGGCGAGCAGCGTCACCGAGCCCAGCACCACCAACCCTGCTGCCAACGGGCCCCTCAGCCACACCGGCAGCAGCCGGGTCGCGATCAGGGCCGCCACCACCACGAGGGGGGCCAGCACACCGTCGTGTACGAAAACGCCCGCCACGAGCCAGACAAGTGCGTCCCGAATGTCGGTGAAGCCGAGGTCGCTACCTTGTTTGGCGCCCCAGGCCAGCCCCGCCAACCCAAGCACAAAGAGCAAGCCGCGGACCACTCTCATTCCAGCACCTCTCTCATGCCAGCACCTCGAGTCGCGCAACCCACTTCGTCTGTAACACGCCCGGCCTGTTCGGAGCGACGAGGCGACAAGGGTGACCGTGGTCGATGCTGAGGCCTTCACCGTTGAGCTCAAGTGCCAGCAGCGTCAGGGAGTCCTGCGCGAAATGCGAAGGCAGTGTGGTCTGCCGAAAAGCGCCTTGCTTCTGCAGCGATTCGACCTCGACATCGGCGTCCTCGGGTGCGCCGACGAACGCCATCAGCTCCCGGACGCGAACGCCGCGCCACTCACCGGATGCGCTCCATCCCTCCACGCAGGCGATAGGCAACACTGCTGTTGTCTGCTCCATCGCCTCCAAGTCAGCACGCGACAGCATGACCTGCTTGTCGCCGTTGATGATCTTCAACTGGTACGCCGGGCTCGTGGCGGCCGGCACCACACGAGCGGCCACGGCACTCACGTTGATGGGTACGTCGGCTGGTCCGTCGCCTGAGCGAACTCCGAAGATCGATACGTCCCGAAGCCACGGCACGGTCGCCCCGGCAGTGGTCAAGACCGCCAATCCCGTTGCGGCCCAGGTGGTTCGCAAGAACCCTCGACGGCTGAGGCCGCGATCGCTGGTGCGCGAGACGTCATCGTCGAGGGGTCCCACCAACGTCCGACGGATCAGTGGCAGCTTGACCGCGATGTGCAAGATCAGTGCGCCGATGGCTAGCCAGGCCACCGCGTAATGGGTCGAGCGGAACGCGAACGACCAGGGATACCACTGCGCAGAGTTGGCCAGGCCGGTCACGAGCTGGAAGATCGCCGCCGAGACAAGCAGCGCAATCGAGAGGCGCTCGGCGAGCTGCAGTGCGAGCCGTCGTACGTTGTGGATGTCGACGCGGTCGAAGAGCTTGGGAAAAACGGACCACAGCTTGACCAGCAGGAGCGGCACCGCAGCTGTTCCCGAGATGACGTGCAGCCCCTGGGTGACGCGATAGAACGAGACGGGCCGGGTCGGAAACGTCAGCCACGCAGGCATATCCTGCGCTGCGTGACTGACGAGACCAGTGACGAAGGCCGTGAAGAAACATATCCCTAGCCACAACCCAACCCTGCTTGCGATCTCGGGTCCACGCAGCCTCGACGTGAAGCTGTCAGGGTGCGGGA
>JACCZJ010000195.1 GCA_013696065.1 Nocardioidaceae bacterium | reverse complement strand
CCGCAACACGTTCCACCACTTGATCCCCACAGTTAGGCGGTCGGCGCTGATATGGCTACGCCAGACACCAATCGCTGGCGAGCGGGCAAGGCTGGGTGGCTGGAGCAAGGCTGGGCGACTGGCGCGGGTACGGCCGCGTGAGACGCCGACCTTCGCAGGGTCAGGGCGGGTCGAGCCCGCCTGCTGACGTCGCTAGGTGGATCGTCGCCTGGTGCAGGACGGGGAAGTTCACCGAGCGAGCGATGAAGCACGCCGCATTGGCCTGGACATGGAGTCGCTCAGCCCGTTCCACCATCGACTTCGACGCAACTCTCACGTGCGGGTGCAGCATTACTTCGGTGAACTGAGCGCCACCTTCCGTCTGCGCCATTGTCCCCTCCGCAGAGTCGGTGTATGCCGTCACGACGACATCGTTGGCTGCGCACACATGCAAGTAGGACAGCAGGTGGCACTGGGACAGGGCGGCTACCAGCAGTTCTTCGGGGTTCCAGGCAGAGGGATCGCCTCTGAATTCTGGATCAGCCGAACCGGAGATCGTCGCCTTCGACTCGCCAGACACCTTGGTGGCGCGGGAGTACGACCGGTAGCCGGCCGTCCCCTCACCTAGATTCCCGGTCCACTCCACATTGACGGCATAGCGATGGCGTCGGCTCATCTCGGCAGTATGCCCGCTGGGCTGCGATAGGCCCGAACGCCATACGGCACACTGGGTCCGACTCCCGAACGGAAGGAACCTCGTGAACCCGCATGTGCTTGCCGACCTCGAGTGGCGCGGCCTGATCGCCCATTCGACTGACTTCGACGCCCTCAGCGCCGACATGTCGGCTGGACCTATCACGGTGTATTGCGGGTTCGACCCATCGGCTCCCAGTCTCCACATGGGAAATCTGCTGCAGCTGCTGACACTGCGGAGACTGCAGGATGCCGGCCACAAGCCCATCGGCATCGTCGGGGGAGCCACCGGCATGATCGGCGATCCGAAGGAAGCCGGCGAGCGCAAGCTCAACACACTCGAGACGGTGCAGCAGTGGAGTGAGAACCTGCGCGAACAGCTTTCGCGCTTCTGGTCTTTCGACGGCGACAACGCCGCGCTCGTGGTGAACAACTACGACTGGACGTCGTCGATGTCGACCATCGAGTTCTTGCGCGACGTCGGCAAGCACTTCCCGGTGAATCGCATGCTGGCTCGCGAGGTGGTGCGGTCGCGACTCGAGGCGGGGATCTCGTACACCGAGTTCAGCTACGTCTTGCTGCAGTCCTTGGACTACCTCGAGCTGTTTCGCCGCTATGGGTGCTCTCTGCAGACCGGTGGCAGTGACCAATGGGGCAACATCACCGCTGGGGTGGAGTTGGTCCGGCGAGTGGAGGGGGCGCGGGTGCACGCGCTCGCGACACCACTGGTCACCAAAGCCGATGGCACCAAGTTCGGCAAGACCGAGTCAGGCTCGGTATGGCTTGACGCCTCGATGACCTCCCCGTACGCCTACCACCAGTTCTGGCTCAACACCGACGATCGTGACGTGGTCTCCCTGCTCAAGTACTTCACGTTCCGCAGCCGAGAAGAGATCGAGGAGCTCGAGCGGCTTGTCAAGGAGCGTCCGCAGTTGCGCGCCGCGCAGCGGACCCTAGCCGACGACGTGACGACCCTGACCCATGGCGCGGAGCAGACCGAGAAGGTCAAAGCCGCGGCGGATGCCTTGTTCGGCGGCGGAAATCTCAGGGACCTTGACGGCGACACGCTCGGAAGTGCCTTGCGGGAGACCCCCCACGCGGACGTGCCTAATGAAGACGAGCTTCCAACGTACGTCGACCTGCTGGTGGCCACACAGCTCGCCCCAAGCAAAGGCGCCGCGCGCCGCACGGTTCAAGAAGGCGGTGCCTACGTCAACAATGTGCGCATCGCCGACGTGGACCAGCGGCTGGATCGCGACGACGCGCTCGGGAACGGTTGGTTTGTGCTACGCCGAGGCAAGCGGCACCTGGCCGGCATCAGGCTGGTGTAGGTTGCCGCCTGCGAGCAAAACACACCCGTGTAGTTTGCCCGGTGTCCTCCAGCTGCGTCGGTTGCCCCGCAGCGTTGCCGCTGCAAGTTTCGGCAGCGCTCTGACCTGCGCGTATGCCGTTGTGACCCGGCCACGCCTGCCGGATTTGACCAGCCTTACTCCAGCCTCGTACTGTTCTATCCAGTTCGCCGGAAGCGACGGGACGCAAGGACTCGGCCAGATCGAGGCCGGGGCGGCCGGCCCAGCGAAAAGTTGCCTCACGCACCCTGTCCGTTCCCCTTTTTGGGAGCGACCCGGCGGGCCATGGATGAGGCTCCACCCGGACGCCGAGGCGAGTTGACGACCA
>JACCZJ010000181.1 GCA_013696065.1 Nocardioidaceae bacterium | reverse complement strand
CAGGCGCAGGGGCAGGCGCGGGCACATGGACCGGTGCGGGTGCGGGCTCAGGGGCGGGTGCCGGGACCGGCTCAGGCTCGGGTGCCGGCCGCTCCGCGGTGCCTTGCAGCTCAATCCTCGTGACCGGGTTGCGAACGCGCTCACGCTTGATCTCGCGGGTCTTGATGACCTTGCCGTTGGCGCGGATGTTGAGGTAGGTGACCTTGTCTTTGCCGGCCCTTCCCTCGCGCTGGAGACCTGTCTCGCCGACATACAGATCGCTGGTCTTGTGAACCACGGTGTCGAAGCCGACTGCCCTGGCGACGCTGCGCTCGGTCTTGAGGATGCGGGTCACCTGGATGCGCGTGCCGTCGGTGATCTCGGTCTTTGCAGCGGGCTCGACGATGTCGTCGCGGTCGACCTTGACGCCGAGATCGATGAGCGCTTCGCGGACCGTGAGGCCAGTCGTCGTCACCTTGCGGAGATCTTGGCTGCCGACCTTGAGCTTGAGATCCTTGGGCGTCTTGATGACGACGCTCAACCCCTCGCGGCCGATGCTCGCCGAACGGCTGGTCGAGAACTCAGCACCGGCGACGAACCGCTCGCCTGCCTGGGCGAGAGCGTCGTCGACGCTGGTGGCCGTCGTCCAGTAGCTCTGCTTTTCACCGTCGACCGTCAAGGTCAGCTTGCGGCCATAGGAGACGGCGATGCGGGTTCCCTCTTTGAGGCTGCTGTCGAGGGCGGGAGCAACGGCGTCGTGCGATCCGAGCTCGATGCCTTGGGCTGAGAGAACTTCCGCGACATTGTCGTCGAATGTCGTGACGGTCTGTTCCTCACCGTCGACCGAGACAGTGACGGTCTTGCGCTCGAGTGCGAACGCGACTCCTCCAGCCACCAGACCCGCCACGAGGAGGGCAGACAAGATGACAGCGATGATCTTCTTCGACACGGGACTCCGTACGTTGAGATTCACGGGCGCAGCGATCGGGAATGGCTCTTCGTTGAGCAGGCGCCGCAGCCTCGTCGGACCAGTGACCGAGGATGCCAGATCGTTATCAAACATGCAAAACTTGCTGCAGCCTTTACGTTGCAATCTAACCGTGTGCGTGGTACGCGTCACACTCTGAAGGGTGTTTTCCGGGTGAGAACCGCGCTACCAGGACCCTCCGAAGGCGGCTTCGGTGTTGGCGCTGATCGCCGTACATAGGGCTTCGAGGTCGTCGCCGCAGACCTCGGCCATCGCCCGAACGGTCGTCGGGATCAGGTATGACGCGTTGGGCCGGCCGCGAAACGGCATGGGCGTGAGGAAGGGTGCATCGGTCTCGACGAGGATCCGGTCGAGCGGGGCGATAACCAGCGCGTCTCGCAGATGCTGGGCGTTCTTGAACGTGACCGTGCCCGCAAACGAAAGGAAAGCGCCCCGGTCGAGACACAGACGCGCAAAGTCAGCATCACCCGAAAAGCAGTGCAGCACGGTGCACTCGGGCACCCCGTGTTCGTCGAGCATCGCGATGACGTCGTCGTGCGCGTCCCGGTCGTGTATGACGAGCGTCTTGTCGTGGCGGTGGGCCATCTGGATGTGGGCCGCAAACGAGCTTTGCTGAGCCGCCACACCGTCAGCACCAGTCCGGAAGTAGTCGAGGCCAGTCTCGCCGACCGCCCGTACCCGGGGACTGGTGGTGACGAGTCGCTCGATCTCGGCGAGTCCCGCATCGAGGCCGCCCGCCAGGTCGAGGCGGGGCGCCTCGTTGGGGTGGATCGCCACCCCCGCCACGATGGCGTCGAACTCGTCAGCCGTCTTCACCGCCCAGGCAGCGCCCGGCAGGTCGCAGCCGATCTGGACGATCCGGGTGACACCGACGCTGGTCGCGAGCTCCAAAGCCTGGGCTGGGTCGAGCCAGCCATCACCGTCCTCGATGTCGAGGTGGCAGTGGTTGTCCACGACGGGGGCGGGCAGTGGCTCCGGGAGAGGTGGTCGGCTGATGTCTCGCTTGACACCGAACTCCTCGTTGACCCGCGACCGAGTCGGCTTGGTCATAAGCCGCGAATACCCAGCCGGGCCAGCTCTTCGTCGACGACTGATCGATCGAGTTTGGTGAAGATCGGCGATGGCTGGGCGACGGCTGCCCCGACGACGATCGGGTGGCGACGCCAGGCAGGCGCCGTCGTGTAGTCACCGGTGATCACGGGATAACTGGGTCCGCCATCGAGATCGTCGACCTCGTCGATCCGCGGCATGGGCGCCACGGCGCCCTCTCCACCCAAGGCTAGGTCGACGGCGTTGGCGCTGTGCGGCAGGAACGGCGCCAGCAGCAGGTTGCAGTCACTCACGCACTGGGCGACCACGTGCAGGATCGTGGCGAGCCGCTGACGCTCGGCGGGGTCCTTGAGCTTGTAGGGCTCCTGCTCGGTGACGTACTTGTTCACGTCGCCCACCACGCGCATTGCCTCGGCGATCGCCTGCCGCTGACGGTGGCCGCCGATCAGCTCCCCCACCACGCCGAAGGCCTCGTCCACCGTGGTCAGCACGTCTTCGTCGGCCGACGTCAACTCCGAAGCCGCGGGGATCTCACCGAAGGTTTTGTGGATCATCGTGGCGGTGCGGTTTACCAGGTTCCCCCAACCCGCCACCAGCTCACCGTTGGTGCGGCGGACGAACTCGGCCCAGGTGAAGTCGCTGTCTGAGTTCTCCGGGCCAGCGGCGCAGATGAAGTAGCGCAGGGCGTCGGGCTGGTAGCGGTCCAGCACATCTCGCACGTAGATGACGACGCCGCGGCTCGACGAGAACTTCCGGCTCTCCATGGTCAGGAACTCCGAGCTGACCACCTCGGTCGGCAGCTGGAGCGCCCCATAGCGGCCGGGCTGGCCGCCCTTGGCGCCCCGGCCGTCATACGCCAGTAACTCGGCCGGCCAGATCTGAGAATGGAACGTGATGTTGTCCTTGCCCATGAAGTAGTAGGACAACGCGTCGGGGTCGTTCCACCACTGCCGCCACGCTTCAGAGTCACCCGAGCGACGAGCCCATTCGATCGACGCCGACAGGTATCCGATCACCGCGTCGAACCAGACGTAGAGCCGCTTGGTCGGTTGATCCCGCCATCCGTCGAGAGGCACCGGGATGCCCCAGTCGATGTCGCGAGTCATCGCCCGCGGCTTGATGTCTTCGAGGATGTTTTTGCTGAACCGGATCACGTTCGGCCGCCAGGTGCCAGACGCCTCCCGGCCATCCAGCCATTCGCCCAACGCGTCGCCCAAGGCAGGCAGGTCGAGGAAGAAGTGCTGCGTCTCGACGAAGTCGGGCGTTTCGCCGTTGATGCGGCTGCGCGGATTAACCAGATCCGTGGCATCGAGTTGATTGCCGCAGTTGTCGCACTGGTCTCCGCGGGCAGCGTCGTAGTTGCAGATCGGACAGGTGCCTTCGATGTAGCGGTCAGGCAAGGTCCGCCCGGTCGACGGCGAAATGGCGCCCAGGGTGGTGCGCTCGACCATGTAGCCGTTGTTGTGCACGGTGGTGAACATCTCTTGTACGACGGCGTAGTGGTTGCGCGTCGTCGTACGCGTGAACAGGTCGTAGCTGAGCCCGAGCGCCACCAGATCCTCGACGATGAGCCGGTTGTTCTTGTCCGCCAGGTCTCGAGGGGACACTCCCGAGGCGTCGGCAGCCACCAGGATCGGCGTGCCGTGCTCGTCGGTCCCGCTCACCATGAGCACGTCGTGACCCGCCATGCGCATATAGCGGCTGAACACGTCGGAGGGCACGCCGAAACCGGCCACGTGACCGATGTGGCGCGGACCGTTGGCATACGGCCATGCGACGGCAGACAGGACCTTGCTCATGGCAGGCAATCCTATGGGCGCGCGTCCACCTGATTTACCGATGGGCTGCGTCGTAGACGGTGCGCCTCGCCATGCCCGTTTGCCGGACGACGGCTGCGATCGCGTCTTTGCGGGACAGGCCCGTCGATGCCGCCTGGTCGACCAGATGGCGCAGCGCCTCTGCGTCGAGGGCTTCCGCCGTCGGGTTGGCTCCACCCACCACCAGGGTGACCTCGCCTCGAACCCCCGCCTCAGCCCAGGCGGCCAGCTCGGCGAGGCCTCCTCGTCGTACCTCTTCATAGGTCTTGGTGAGCTCTCGGCACACCGCACCTGGGCGCTCAACGCCCCAGGCGTCGGCCATGGCGAGCAGGGATTCGGCGATGCGATGGGGTGACTCGAAGAACACCATGGTGCGGGGCTCCGCTGACAGCTCGTCAAGCCGGCGCGATCGCTCTCCCGCCTTGCGTGGCAGGAAACCCTCGAAGCAGAAGCGGTCCACCGGGAGGCCCGATACCGCCAGGGCGCTCAACACGGCAGACGGGCCCGGCACAACGGTGATGGCCACGCCGGCCTCAATCGCCGCCGTCACGAGTCGATACCCAGGGTCAGATACGCTCGGCATACCGGCGTCGGTGACGAGCACGACCCGCTGCCCGGCCTCGAGGGCTTCGATCAGCGTGGGAGTTCGTCGCTGCTCGTTGCCCTCGAAATACGAGACGATCCGACCCGTGATCTCGACGCCGAGGTCGGCAGCCAGCCGCCTCATTCTTCGGGTGTCCTCGGCCGCGACCACATCAGCCCCTGCCAGCTCGGTGCCGAGGCGCGGTGAGGCGTCCTCGACCCTGCCGATGGGAGTGGCGGCCAGGACCAGCGTCATACCGGCATCCTCGCAGGCCGCCCTAGGGACAGAGTGCGCGACGAGGCGCCCAGCTACCGCAACGACGGATGGCG
>JACCZJ010000150.1 GCA_013696065.1 Nocardioidaceae bacterium | reverse complement strand
GCAACGACGCTCCTGACAGCGACCGCCAGGCGCGCCAAGGCTGCCCCGGCGATACTGGACGCGGTCATGCTCGAGCCTCGCGTCTCCCGGCTTGTGCTCAGTGGCCGAGGCCATGGGACCGCCTTGTTGTCCAGCGCCGCCGACCGTACCCAACGCGCTCAGGTGAGCGTTGCCGGAAACGACTCCGCTCGGGTTATGTCTTACGACATGAAGGGCCGTCTCGTGAGGGTTGACTCCAGCGATGCCGAGACCGTGGAGGTCATTGTGCTGGCACGCGGGTTCACCCTCGTCCGCAGGTAGCAGCGCACAGTGATCGCCACTGGTACCCCCTAGTGAACGAGGAGAAATGTCGCCCCACGGCAACGCGCATGCGGAGTTCCCGCTCGGCCCTTTCAAGCCTTACCAGCAGAACCCAATTCTGCGACCGCGGGGCGACAGCTGGGAGTCGGCGAGCGTCTACAACCCGGCGGCGATAGTCAAAGACGGCAAGGTCGTCCTGCTTTACCGCGCCCACTCCGACGACATCGTGTCGCATGTGGGTCTGGCCACGAGTGAGGACGGCATCAACTTCGAGCGGCACCCTGAGCCGGTGTTGTCGCCGACGGAGGACTACGAGAAGTTCGGCGCTGAAGATCCCCGGGTCACCGAGATCGACGGCACGTACTACCTCACCTACACCGGTTGGGACCACGTGTCGGCACAACTGTGCCTGGCCACGTCGACCGACCTGTTCACGTGGACCAAGCACGGACCGCTGTTCCCGGACTTCAACACCTTCCTGCCCCAAGGTCACGAGTCTGATGTTCCGTGGAGCAAGGCTGGAGGCATTTTGGCGGTGCCCATCGACGGGCGCTATCTCATGTACTTCGGTGAAGGCTCCATTTGGTATGCGTGGTCGGACGACCTGATCCACTGGACCCCAGGCTCCAACGACGAGCCGATCATGACACCGACGCCCCCCGGCACGTTCGGGGAGTTCCTGGTCGAGGTAGGGCCACAGCCCATCCTCACCAACAATGGGCTGATTCTCTTGCTGCACAACGCGGCAGTGAAAAGGGCTGACGGGACGGTCTACTACAGCTGTGGCCAACTCTTGTTCTCCCCCGACGATCCCAGCACGATCCTCGCCCAGATGAATCGGCCGTGGTTGGAGCCTCAGACATATGAGGACCACCACGGGCTGGTGTCCCACGTCACGTTCGTCGAGGGTCTGGTGTTCTTCCGTGAAACCTGGTTCGCCTACTACGGCCAAAGCGACTCGACCATCGGGGTGGCCACCTACACTCTCGGCGACAAGTACTCGGCGCTAGGCAGCCCCTGATGCCTCGGCTCTCGGCGCCAGGCGGTCCATGATGTCTTGGCTTTCCACGCCATCGCATCTGCGCTGGCTTGAGCAGGAGAGCGACAGGCTGCTGGACTTCAGCAGGGCTGCTCGCCACCCGGCCGGCGGGTTCGCCTGGTTGGACGCGGCCGGGCGCCCTCAACTGGACCGGCCGCTCGAGCTCTGGATCACCTGCCGGATGACGCACGTCTTCGCGCTCGGACACCTGATGGGGAGGCCAGGCTGCGGCAGCTTGGCCGACCATGGAGTCGAGGCTCTGCAAGGGCGGTTCCGCGACTTCGACCACTCAGGTTGGTACCCAACGGTGGACGCCTCCGGCCCACTGTCTCGGGACAAGACCGCGTATGAGCACGCATTCGTCGTACTGGCTGCATCTTCGGCTGCGGCTGCTGGCCTCGAAGGAGCGTCGGTGCTGCTTGACGAGGCGCTGGATGTGCTGGTGGACAAGTTCTGGGATAGCGACCACGGTCTCGTAGTCGAGCAGTGGGACGAAAGCTTCTCCACACTCGACGACTACCGTGGCGTCAACGCGAACATGCACGCGGTCGAGGCGCTGCTCTCCGCGGCAGGTGTCCGCAGCGACCGCAGTCTTGTCGATCGAGCGCTCACCATCGTCACTCACGTCGTGCACGACTTCGCCCGCTCCAACAAGTGGCGATTACCCGAGCACTTCGACGGCGACTGGAACTTCCTACCCGACTACAACAGAGACGCACCCGCGCACCCGTTCCGGCCCTTCGGTGCCACCGTAGGCCACTGGCTCGAGTGGGCCCGACTGACCCTGCATGTGCGGGCTGCGTTGGGCGACGACGAGGCTCCGTCATGGCTACTCGAAGACGCTCGCAGCCTGTTCGACGCAGCTATCCGCGAGGGATGGTACGTCGACGGTGCGGCCGGATTCGTCTATACCGTCGATTGGGATGGGCGACCAGTCGTGCGCGAGCGGATGCACTGGGTGGCCGCCGAGGCGACTGCGACCGCCGCAGCGCTGTGGACCGCTACCGGCGAGAGTGTCTACGCAGACTGGTATCAACGGTGGTGGGACTACATCTCCACCGCTTTCATCGATCGTGACGGGGGCTCGTGGTGGCACGAGCTGGACCCTCAGAATCGGCCCAGCGGTGTGATCTGGAACGGGAAACCCGACAGTTACCACATTCTCCAGGCGACGCTGATTCCACGGCTCCCGCTGAGCCCCATGTTGGCTCCCGCTCTGCGGGAGGGGCTGCTCGCCTAGGCAGCCCATTACGCGGCGAGTCCTAGCGAGGTGCCACGCGGCCATCACGTCGGATAGGACAAGATGGCGCGGTGGACCTCGATATTGACCGTGTGCGCGAGACTTTTCCCGCGCTCGACCAAGGCGTTGCGTACTTCGACGGACCGGGCGGTTCCCAGGTGCCCAAGCAGGTGGCCGACGCGGTGGCGACGACACTGACCTCCGGGATCGCCAACCGTGGCTCGGTGACGGCGGCGGAGCGGCGAGCAGACGCCGTGGTGCTTGGAGCCCGCGCTGCGGTGGCGGACCTGCTCGGCGCCGACCCTGGCGGCGTCGTGTTCGGTCGCTCGATGACCCAGCTGACCTACGACGTCTCGCGCGCCGTGGCCAAGGAGTGGGGCACTGGCGACGAGGTCGTCGTGACCCGCCTCGACCACGACGCCAACATTCGCCCCTGGGTTCAGGCAGCCGAGCACGCCGGGGCGCTCGTGCGATGGGCCGACTTCGACCGCGATACCGCTGAGCTTCCCGTCGACGCCGTGACGGCCCTGCTGTCGCAACGCACCCGGCTCGTCGCTGTCACCGGGGCTTCTAACTTGCTTGGCACCCGACCCGACCTGCAGCCCATCGTGGCAGCGGCGCATGACATCGGCGCGCTCGTGTATGTCGACGGGGTGCACCTGACCCCGCACGCCCCCGTCGACGTGGCCACGATGGGCGCGGACTTCTACGCCTGCTCGCCTTACAAGTTCTTCGGGCCACATCTCGGGGTGCTTGTCGCCGAGCCTCATCTGCTGGAGCGGCTCCACCCCGACAAGCTGCTGCCGGCGACCGACGCGGTGCCCGAACGCTTCGAGACGGGGACATTGCCGTACGAGCTGCTTGCTGGGGTGACAGCCGCGGTGGACTTCATTGCGGGCCTCGCCTCGCCGGCGGACGGGTCACGGCGTGATCGGGTCGTGGCATCGATGGCCGCTGTCGAGGAGTACGAGGATCGGCTGATGGGCCGGCTGGCGTCTGGGCTCAAGGCGATCGAGGGTGTGACGTTGCACGGTCGGCCAGACCGCCGTACGCCCACGCTGCTGTTCTCCGTGCAGGGGGCGTCGCCGGGGGAGGTGCACGAGTCCCTGGCCACGCGGGGCGTGAACGCGCCCAGCGGCAGCTTCTACGCGCTCGAGGCTGCCCGTTGGCTCGGCCTCGGTGCGGCAGGTGCCGTGCGAGCCGGGATGGCGCCGTACACCAATGACGATGACATCGATCGGCTGCTCGAGGGTGTCGCCATGGTGACGACGAGATGAGCCGGCGGTGCTGGTGACAGGGTCGGGCGGCATCGTGCGCGGGTGCGATCTTCTGCCGTTCGGGGAGTGCACTCGCTAGCCAGCAAGAGGCACCACGTCGCGGGCTGCGCCCGGTCTGCCGAAGTAGTAGCCCTGTCCGACGTCGCAGTGGAGATCCTGGAGCCGCTGGTGCTGCTCTGCTGATTCCACTCCTTCGGCGACGACGCTCAAACCGAGGGAGTGGGCCAAAGCGATGACGGCGTTGACGATGGCTCCATCTTTGTCACTGCTACAGAGGCCGGCCACGAAGGACTGGTCGACTTTAAGCTCGTCCACGGGAAATGTCTTGAGGTGGGTCAGCGACGAGTAGCCCGTCCCGAAGTCGTCAATGACGAGCCCCACTCCGAGATGTTTCAACTCCAGCAAGGCGTTCAACGTCGCGTCGGTGTCTTCCATGATCGCGCTCTCGGTGATTTCGAGCGCCACGAGCTCGGGGGCGGCGCCAGTCGTTTCGAGTGCCTGCGCGATGATGTCGGCCAGGTCGGGCTGCAGAAATTGAAGTGGCGAGAGGTTGATGTGGACACGGAGGGGGTCGTATGTGTTCACCTCGCTTTGCCAGCGCCGAGCCTGGCGGCAGGCCAAGTTGAGCACGCGCTCTCCGATCGGCACGATGAGGCCACTGCTCTCGGCGATGGGCAAGAAGTCGCGCGGCGCGAGAAGCCCCCGCTCGGGATGACGCCAGCGGACTAATGCTTCGGCTCCTGTCACTTTCCCGGTGTTGAGAGAAACGAGCGGCTGGTACTCCACGCAGAACTCGTCACGCTCGAGCGCCCGGTGCATTTCCCGATGGATGGACAGTCGCGATGAGGTGCTCGGGCGGGACGCTTGTTGGAAGATCTCGCACCGGTTGCCGCCGAGTTGCTTGGCCCGGTACATCGCTGCGTCGGCGTTACCCACTAGCGTCGCTACGTCGACCTCCTTCCCCAGAACCGCGACGCCAATGCTGGCGGGAACGAACAGGTCACCATCGGCGAGTAGAACCGGGGCGGCGAGCGC
>JACCZJ010000140.1 GCA_013696065.1 Nocardioidaceae bacterium | reverse complement strand
GGCCGCCTCCGACGTGATCACAGCCGTTCTGACCCCGGGGGTGGTCGAAGAGGACCGAGGTACGGGCGCAGGTGACAGCGACGGACCCTGGGTGAGTGTCAGCGGCACACTCGGTGCACAATTCTTGCTCTGGGAGACGGCGACCGCCATCGCCGGTCACATGATCGGCATCAACCCGTTCGACCAGCCTGACGTCGAGAGCGCAAAGAAGGCGGCTCGCGGCCTCCTCGACGCGCAACCTGCCAACGAGCCTGCCGTCTTGACGTCCGAAGGCATCGAGGTTCGCGGATCCACCGGACTGCTCGACGGAGTCTCTTCGCTGACAGGGGCCGTCGACGCGCTGCTGTCCCGGTTGGGCGACGACGGCTATCTTGCCGTGATGGCCTACCTCGATTCCCATCGCGACCAGGCGCTGCATGGGGTGCGTGAGTCGCTTGCTCGCCGTACCGGACGGCCGACCACCTTCGGTTGGGGACCGCGCTTCCTGCACTCCACCGGGCAGTACCACAAAGGGGGCCCCGCGCAGGGTGTGTTCTTGCAGATCACGTCCAGCGAGCCTGTCGACGTTGAGATCCCCGATCGACCATTCAGCTTCGGCAGCCTGATTGCCGCCCAGTCCACTGGGGATGCCACGGTACTGGCCGCCCACGGGCTACCCGTCCTACGGCTGCACCTCCTTCAACCTGAGAGCGGCATCCCTGCGCTGCTGAAGTTGCTCAGCTGATGCTCATGGCAGACGATTCCAGCAATCCGCTGCGCGACCCTCAGGACCGGCGGCTGCCTCGCATCGCGGGACCTTGCGGCGTGGTGATCTTCGGCGTCACCGGGGACCTTTCACGCAAGAAGCTGATGCCCGCCGTCTACGACCTGGCGAACCGGGGCCTGCTGCCACCCGGCTTCTCGCTCGTCGGCTTCGCTCGCCGGGACTGGGCAGACCAGGACTTCGCGCAGATCGTGCACGACTCGGTCAAGGAGTACGCCAGGACACCGTTTCGTGAGGAGGTATGGAATCAACTCGCTGAGGGCTTCCGGTTCGTGCCGGGCGATTTCTCCGATGACGCGGCGTTCGGCCAGCTCCGCGACACCATCGAACAGCTCGACCGCGAACGCGGCACAGCGGGCAACCACGCGTTCTATCTGTCAATCCCGCCACGGTTCTTCCCCGACGTCATCGGCCAGCTCAAAGAACACGGCCTCGCCGACAACCATCCTCAGTCGTGGCGCCGCGTCGTCGTCGAGAAGCCCTTCGGTCACGACCTCGAGAGTGCGCAAGCCCTCAACGCGGTGGTGTCTGAGGTGTTCCCGGCCGAGTCGGTCTTCCGCATCGACCATTACCTCGGCAAGGAGACAGTGCAGAACATCTTGGCGCTGCGATTTGCCAACCAGATGTTCGAGCCGATCTGGAACTCCAACTACGTCGACCACGTGCAAATCACGATGGCCGAGGACATCGGCATCGGGGGTCGTGCCGGTTACTACGACGGCATCGGTGCGGCGCGCGACGTCATACAGAACCATCTGTTGCAGCTGATGGCGCTGATCGCGATGGAAGAGCCGGTTTCCTTCGACGCGCATAGCCTGCAACTGGAGAAGCAAAAGATCCTGCGCGCCGTACGACGACCGGCGCGTCTGGACCTGCATACCGCCAGAGGTCAATACGCTGCCGGCTGGGCCGGAGGCGAGAAGGTGCCAGGCTTCCTCGACGAGCAAGACATTCCCAACGACTCGCGAACCGAGACGTTCGCCGCGATCAAGCTCGGCATCGACACTCGTCGCTGGGGCGGGGTTCCCTTTTACCTGCGCCACGGAAAGCGGTTGGGTCGCCGGGTCACCGAGGTGGCGGTCATCTTCAAACCGGCACCTCATTTGCCGTTCACGCAAACCGCCACCGAGGAGCTCGGCCACAATGCGCTGGTCATCCGAGTGCAGCCCGACGAGGGGGTGACCGTCAGGTTCGGTTCCAAGGTGCCGGGCACGGCGATGGAGATCCGCGACGTCAACATGGACTTCGCCTATGGCGGGACCTTCGTCGAGTCCAGCCCGGAGGCCTACGAGCGGCTCATCCTCGACGTGCTGCTCGGCGACCCGCCGCTGTTTCCCCAGCACGAGGAAGTCGAGTTGTCCTGGCGCATACTCGACCCGATCATCGAACACTGGGCCGACCTCGGCCCACCCGACGCTTATGACGCTGGTACCTGGGGACCGAACTCCGCTGTCGAGATGCTCGCCCGTGACGGGCGAGTCTGGCGCCGGCCCTAGGAGCTGACATGAGCATTGACCTGACCGCCACCAACGCCAGCAAGATCGCCTCTGCTCTGCTGCTCGAGCGCCGCAAGGCCGGATCCCCTTCGATGGGCATGGTGTTGACGCTCATCGTGATCACCGACGAGGGCGACCACTACGACGCGCTCAAGGCAGCCCGAGCTGTCTCGAGGGAGCACCCCGCCCGGATCCTCGGCGTGATTCGGAGGCCGGCCCGTGGCGCCGCGAATCTCGACGCCGAGATCCGGATCGGCGAAGGTGGCTCTGGTGAGACCGTGCTGTTGAGGATGTCGGGCGAGCTGGCCAAACACCCGGAGAGCGTCGTTTTGCCGTTGCTCTTGCCCGACTCGCCCGTCGTTGCCTGGTGGCCCGCCAAGCCACCTGAGGACCCCGCGACCGATCCGATCGGCGCCTTGGCGCAGCGACGCATCACCGACACCGCGTCAGTCGGACGTGGCCGCTCACATGCCATCTTGACGCAGGCGACCCACTACGCCCCGGGCAACACGGACTTGTCATGGACCCGACTGACCTCATGGCGTGCGCTGCTGGCTGCCGCGCTCGATCAGTACCCCGCCAAGGTCATCGGTGGCGAGGTCCAGGCTGAGCGGGTCAACCCCAGCGCAGACCTGCTGGTCGCCTGGTTGACGCAGAGGTTGAAGGTCGACATTCAGCGGGGCGTGACCAAGGGACCAGGCATCACCAGCGTGTCGCTGCGCACCGGCGGCGGTGATATCACGATCTCCCGTCCTGATGGCGCATTGGCCGACTTCGCGATTCCCAACGCCCCGGCCAGGCCGGTCGCGCTCAAACGTCGCGAGCTCCCTGAGTTGCTGGCCGAAGAGCTGCGTCGACTCGACCCAGACGACGTGTATGCCCAAACTGCCAAATCCCTCTGCCGGATAGCCGAGCGCACTGCCGAGAGCCCTGCCAAGGGGTCAGCGTCGACCGCACGCTCTGAAGGCCCCGACTCAGCCGGGTCGAAGGGTGTCGCACGAACAAAGTCAGCCGGGTCCAAGAAATCGATTAGCAAGAAACCGGCTGCCAAAAAGGTCACCCCCAAAGAAGTCACCCCCAAAGGGGCCGCCCCCAAAAAGGCCTCGGCGCAGAGTTCGGCCCGGTCATGACGGCCGCGCCCTCGGTGTTGGTGCACCACTCGCCCGGCCAGTTGGCTGAGGCGGTCTGTGCTCGACTGCTGACCAGCTTCGTCGACATCCAGTCGGCGGGACAGGTGCCTCGCTGGGTGCTCACCGGAGGCTCCGTCGCCGACCGCGTGCATGCGGCGATTGCCTCATCCGCGGCTCGCGACGCAGTCGACTGGTCGCGGGTCGAGCTGTGGTGGGGAGATGAGCGCTTCCTGCCTGACGGGCACAAGGATCGCAACATTACCCAGGCCCGCCGGGCCCTCCTGGATCACGTCAACGTCGACGAGACCCGGGTCCATCCGATGCCGGCAGCCGACGTCATGGACGACCCGGACTTGGCCGCAGCGGCGTACGAGCAGACGCTGAAGTCGAACGCCTCCGCGCTCGACCACGGCGACACCCCCCGCTTTGATCTGGTCATGCTTGGGGTGGGGCCCGATGGTCATGTGGCCTCGCTCTTTCCCGAACAACCGGCGCTGCACGACGAGCGCGCCGTGGTGGCCGTGCGCGGCGCCCCCAAGCCGCCACCCACGCGCATCTCCCTGACCATGGCCACCTTGTGCCACTCGCGCGAGGTCTGGTTCGTGGTGGTCGGCGCCGAAAAGGCGCAAGCCGTACACAATGCCTTGTCCGGCGCGGGTGTGTTGCAGGTCCCGGCTGCCGGGCCTCATGGGGAGCAACGCACGCTGTGGCTGCTCGACCGCGCTGCCGCGTCGGGGCTGCCTGCGAACCTTCCCCGCCACTCATCCCCCTGACCCGGGGGTCAACCGGGGTCAGCAGGGTTCCGACGGGGTAAGGCAGGAGAGGGCTAGAAGACGATCTCGCCGGATTTACGCTTGGCGCGCAGGTTGGACAGTGCCTCGTTCAGGATCTCTTTGGCTTCAGAGTCCGAGCGGCGCTCTTTGACGTAGGCGAGGTGCGTCTTGTAGGGCTCGTTCTTCGGCCGTGGTGGTGGGTTCGCGGAGTCTCGGTTGGCAGGCAGGCCGCAGCGCGGACAATCCCACGAGTCCGGTACTTGCGCATCGACAGCGAACATCGGTGCTGTCTCGTGGTGATTGGCGCAGAAGTAGGCGACTTGCTGGCGTGGTGCCGCGTCGCCGCGCTCTGCCTCGCCCATGGGCCCGGCGCCGACCCGACTACCGCGAATGGCACTGCCACCAGCCACTACAACAACTCCTCGAAGCTAGAGATCGCCGGCAAAATCCTGGCTTGCCGACAAGGCATTGTACGCGCGGGGCTAAGAAATCTTAAGGAGCAGTCCGAGTGCGATCACGCAGGCGATCCAGATGACCGCCACCCCGACCGTGATGCGGTCGAGGTTCTTTTCCGCCACGCTCGATCCACCCAGTCCACTGGAGACTCCGCCACCGAACATGTCTGACATGCCACCGCCACGGCCCTTATGGAGGAGGACCATCACGATGAGCAGCAGGCTTGTCACGACGAGGAGAATGTCGAAAGCGATGATCACGAGACCGAATCCTACCTGCTCGGCGGCAGCTACAGCGCGGGCATGTCATAGAAGCGGCAGATGCCGCCAAACTCGTCCACCTGCAGGCTGGCGCCGCCTACCAGGCAGCCGTCGACGTCGGTCTGGCTCATGATGCCGGACACGTTGGCGGCCTTGACGGAGCCGCCATACAAGATACGAACTCCACCGCCGGCCTCTTCGCCGTCGGCCTCGGTCATGCGCGACCGGATGGCGCCGCACACCTCTTGCGCGTCCGCGGGCGTGGCGACTTCTCCTGTGCCGATCGCCCACACCGGCTCATAGGCCACCACGAGGCCCGCGACCTGCTCAGACGAGAAGCCAGCCAGGGACTCGTCGACTTGCGTGAGGGTATGAGCGACCTGCTGGCCGGCCTGCCGCACCTCCAGCCCCTCGCCCACGCAGACGATCGGCGTCATGCCGGCCGCCAATACCTTGTGGGCTTTGGCGTTGACTACCGAGTTTTCCTCGGCGTGATGTTCGCGCCGCTCAGAATGGCCCACGACGACATACGAACAGCCGAGCTTTGCCAACATCCCCGCACTGATCTCGCCGGTGTAAGCGCCATCGTCGTGCACCGACACATCCTGGGCGCCGTAGGAGATCTCCAAGTGGTCACCATCCACGAGGGTTTGAACGCTGCGGATGTCGGTGAACGGCGGCACCACCACGACCTCGGCCCGGCCGTAGTCGTGCCGCTTATCTGACAGGGTCCACGCCAACTTCTGCACGAAGACGACCGCCTCTTGGTGGTTGAGATTCATCTTCCAGTTGCCAGCCATCAGTGGGGTGCGGGAGTGCTGCGCCATCAGGTGTCAGTCCTTGAGTACGTCGAGGCCGGGCAGGGTCTTGCCCTCCAGATATTCGAGGCTTGCTCCGCCACCGGTCGAGATGTGATCGAACTGGTCGTCGGCGAAGCCAAGCTGGCGGACGGCCGCTGCCGAGTCGCCCCCACCCACGACCGAGAGTCCGTCAATGCGGGTGAGTGCCTCGGCGACAGCACGCGTTCCCTCAGCGAATGCCGGCTTCTCGAAAACCCCCATGGGTCCGTTCCAGAACACGGTCTTGGCATCGGCGAGCGCACGCGCGAACGCCGCTCTGGACTCGGGACCGATGTCGAGGCCGAGCTGGTCTGAAGGGATGCCGTCAACAGCTACCACCGAGGCTGCGTCTTCGGCATCGAACGCGGGCGCCACGACCACGTCGCTTGGCAGCACGATCTCGACTCCGGCAGCGGCCGCTTGGTCGAGATAGGCGCGGACGGTGTCGAGCTGGTCTGCTTCGAGCAACGACTTGCCGACCTCAAGACCCTGCGCCTTCAAGAATGTGAAGACCATGCCCCCGCCGATCAGCAGCCTGTCGGCCTTGGTCAAGAGATTGTCGATAACACCCAACTTGTCGGAGACCTTCGACCCGCCGAGCACCACGACATACGGCCGCACAGGACTCTCAGTGAGGCGGCGCAAAACCTCGATCTCCTTCAGCACCAGCCCCCCGGCGGCATGCGGGAGCCGCTGCGCCAGGTCGTAGACCGAGGCCTGCTTGCGGTGCACGACGCCGAAGCCGTCGCTCACGAAGGCGTCTGCCAAGGACGCCAGCTGGTCGGCGAACGCGCTGCGCTCAGCGCCGTCCTTGCTCGTCTCGCCCGCGTTGAAGCGCACGTTCTCGAGGAGGACGACATCGCCGTTGCTCATCGCCTCGACGGCGGCGCGTGCCGAAGGACCCACGGCGTCGGAGGCGGCCACGACCTCGGCCCCCAGCAACTCGGTGAGGCGCTTCGCGACCGGTTTGAGCGAATACGCCGCATCCGGCTCGCCTTGAGGCCGGCCCAGATGCGCCATCACGATCACCTTGGCACCTCGCTCGCTCAGGTACCTCAAGGTCGGCACACTGGCCCGGATGCGCCCCTCGTCGGTGATCTCACCCGCATCCAGCGGCACATTGAGGTCGCAGCGCACGAGGACGCGCAGGCCATCGAACCCACCTAGCTGACTGGCGAGCTCGTCAACGGTCTTCGCCAAAGCGATAGCTCCTTGCAGACAACGAGTGCGGACAGCGGCTCTCTGCGACGAACGCTGCTAAAGGGAGTTTCCGACGTAGTTGACCAGATCGACCAGCCGGTTGGAGTAGCCCCACTCGTTGTCGTACCAGCCGACGACCTTGACCTGGTTGCCGATGACCTTGGTCAGACCGGAGTCGAAAATGCACGAGCTCGTGTCGGTCACGATGTCTGAGGAGACGATCGGGTCCTCGGTGTACTTGAGGAAGCCCTTGAGCGATCCCTCGGAGGCAGCCTGCACAATGCGGTTCACCTCGTCGACAGTCGTCTCGCGACCCACCTCGACGGTCAGGTCGGTGGCCGACCCGGTAGGGACAGGCACCCTAAACGCGAAGCCGTCGAGCTTGCCCTTGAGCTCGGGCAGCACCAGGCCAATCGCCTTGGCGGCACCGGTCGACGTGGGAACGATGTTGATCGCGGCAGCACGGGCACGGCGCAGGTCAGAATGCGGACCATCTTGCAGGTTCTGGTCTGCCGTGTAGGCGTGGATCGTGGTCATCAATCCCTTGACGATGCCGAACTCGTCGTGAATGGCTTTAGCCATCGGCGCCAGGCAGTTCGTCGTACAGGACGCGTTAGAGATCATGGTGTGCGCCGAGGGGTCGTAGTCGGTGTGGTTGACACCCATCACGACGGTGATGTCTTCGTTTTTGGCGGGCGCGGAAATAATGACCTTCTTGGCGCCGGCGTCGATGTGTGCCTTCGCTTTGGTGGCGTCGGTGAAGAAACCGGTCGACTCGATCACGATGTCGGCACCCAAGTCGCCCCAGGGCAACCCAGATGGCTCGCGCTCAGCGAGAGCGGCGATCCGGCGTCCACCCACGGTGATCGCGTCGTCCGCCACCTCCACTTCGGCATCGAGACGACCAAGAATCGAGTCGTACTTGAGCAAGTGGGCGAGGGTTACGTTGTCGGTCAGATCGTTGGCTCCGACGATCTCGATGTCGGCGCCAGAAGCCACGACGGCGCGAAAGAAGTTGCGGCCGATACGGCCGAAGCCATTGATACCTACGCGAACAGTCACGCGACGATCTCCCTTGAGTCTCTGCTACGGACGCGCCCGACCCTACCAAGTCCGTGCGACCGAACGTACATTCCGTCCAGCGCTGAAATCGGGCTCCCGCGTCAGGGGGTGTCGTTGAGCAGATCCGGTGTCAGCGAGGACTCGGTATCGGGGATCTCGAGCTCGTGGGCTCGCTTGTCCGCCATGGCCAGCAGACGCCGGATCCGTCCCGCGATCGCGTCTTTGGTGAGCAGCGGCTCGTGGAGTTGGCCAAGCTCTTCGAGGCTGGCCTGCTTGTGTTCGATGCGCAGGGCGCCTGCGAGTTTGAGGTGGTCGGGCACCTCGTCACCCAGAATGTCCAGTGCGCGCTGGACGCGTGCCCCCGCAGCGACGGCCGCTCGCGCGGAGCGGCGCAGGTTGGCGTCGTCGAAGTTAGCCAATCGGTTGGCGGTGGCTCGCACTTCTCGGCGTAGACGACGCTCCTCCCAGGCCAACAGGGACTCGTGGGCACCTAGCCGGGTCAGGAGCGCGCTGATCGCGTCACCATCGCGGATCACCACCCGATCGACGCCGCGAACCTCCCGGGCCTTGCTGGAGATCTGTAACCTCCGGGCGGCGCCCACGAGCGCGAGAGCGGCCTCCGGTCCCGGGCAGGTGACCTCGAGGGCGGACGAACGTCCCGGCTCCGTCAGGGAGCCATGCGCCAGGAAAGCCCCGCGCCAGGCTGCCTCGGA
>JACCZJ010000114.1 GCA_013696065.1 Nocardioidaceae bacterium | reverse complement strand
GTCGGCTCTCGACAGCCTGACCGATCCGGCAGTCGAGACGGGAGCAGCTGACGGGCGTGGGGATGGCGATGTCGGGGTGCCGGGCGACAGGGCCGTGTCGGGCGGCGGTGACGACAAGGCGCTCGTCGACGTCTCGGAGCCAATCGGGGCGTCATCGGCGCGCGTACACGAGGTCGTCGTGAGCATGCCGGCAACGACACACAAGGCTAGGCATGCGGAGCGAAGCTGCATCCAGCAAGGGTCGCCGATCACAGCGTTGCTCACAACACTCAGGCCGTTCGGCCGGTCGGGCGACGAAATGGGCCTTACTTTGGCCCCAGCGTCAGCCCACCTGCGAACATGGTGAAACGCGGGATAACCTGGGTGTCCCCTACTCTTTGTTCTCAGCGGAAGAGGCGAACGCAGCCGTGCCCCAGTCCCCGCAAGACCAGGCGTTGTCCGGATTCGGTCCCAACGAGTGGCTTGTCGACGAGATGTACGAGAGCTATCTCGCTGACCCCAACTCGGTAGACGAGGCCTGGCGCGACCTATTCAAGGACCGAGCGCCCAGCGCCGCGTCGCCGGGCAATGGAGCCCCGTCAACCCAAGCCAGCGACAACGCCTCCGAACAGGCTGACGGCAAGCCGGCTGGCGCCCAGCCAGCGGCGGCAAGTGCTACCAAGACCGTCCAGCCCGGCCCAGCCCCCAAACCAAAAGCGACCCCGCCGCAGGTCTCGGCGGCGGCGCTCACCGAATCGGCGGCCGCCTCAGGGGCCAAGCCCGCACAGGACCATAAGGCGACCAAGCCCGTCCCGGCGGACTCCACCACCAAACCAGTGCCCAAGGACCAGCCCGCCAACACCGAAGATGCCGAGGCGAACACCGAGCCTGAGCGGGTGGTGCTCAGAGGCGCTGTGGCCCGCACCGTCACCAACATGGACGAGAGCTTGTCGGTCCCCACCGCCACGAGCGTTCGAACGGTGCCGGTCAAACTGCTCATCGACAATCGGGTCGTGATCAACAACCACCTTGCTCGTGCCCGGGGCGGCAAGGTGTCGTTCACCCACATCGTCGGATTCGCACTCGGCAAAGCGCTCAAAGCCATGCCGGAGATGAACAACGGCTTCCAGATGGTCGACGGCAAGCCCAACCTGATCAAGCCGGCTCACGTCAACATCGGCCTGGCGATCGACGTACTCAAACCCGATGGCACCCGGAACCTCGTGGTGCCTTCCATCAAGGCCGCCGAAAGTCTCACCTTCGCGGGGTTCTGGTCGGCTTACGAGGACATCGTGCGCCGGGCACGTGACAACAAGCTGACGGTTGCGGACTTCCAGGGCACCACAATCAGCTTGACCAATCCGGGGACCATTGGCACCAACCACTCGGTGCCACGCTTGATGAGTGGTCAAGGCTGCATCATCGGGGTCGGAGCGATGGACTTCCCCCCGGAATACCAGGGCGCTTCCGAAGAGACCCTGGCCAGCAACGCCATCAGCAAAGTCATGACTCTGACCTCCACCTACGACCACCGGATCATTCAGGGCGCCCAGTCCGGCGAGTTCCTCAAGCGGTTACACGCACTCTTGCTGGGCGAGGAGGACTTCTACGACGAGATCTTCCGGGCTCTCCGCATTCCCTACGAGCCGATCCGCTGGGCCTCGGACATTTCAGCCAGCCACGAGGACCAGGTAAGCAAGCAGGCTCGTGTGCTCGAGATGATCCACGCCTACCGCGTTCGCGGGCACATCATGGCCGACACAGATCCGCTGGAGTACCAGCAGCGCAGCCATCCTGACCTGGACGTGGAAACGCACAGCCTGACGCTGTGGGACCTCGATCGCGAGTTCGCCACTGGGTCGTTCGGCAACAAACGGTTCATGAAGCTGCGGCACATCCTGGGAATCCTGCGCGACTCCTACTGTCGCACCACAGGCATCGAGTACATGCACATCCAGGACCCAGAGCAAAGGCGCTGGATCCAAGAGCGCGTGGAGCGTCCCCACACCAAACCGCCGCGCGAGGAGCAGCTGCGGATCCTGCACAAACTCAACCAGGCCGAGGCGTTCGAGACCTTCTTGCAGACGAAGTTCGTCGGCCAGAAGCGCTTCAGCCTCGAGGGCGGCGAAACCACCATCCCGCTGCTTGACGAGATCTGCGAGGCCGCGGCCAACAGCGGTCTCGACGAGGTCGCGATCGGTATGGCGCACCGGGGTCGTCTGAACGTGCTCGCCAACATCGTCGGCAACCGGTATTCGCAGATCTTCCGCGAGTTCGAGGGCAACATCGACCCCCGCACCGTGCAGGGCTCCGGCGACGTCAAGTACCACCTCGGAGCCGAGGGTGAGTTCAGCTCCGGCAGCGGGGCGAAGATCAAAGTGTCAGTCGCGGCGAACCCCTCCCACCTCGAAGCCGTCGACCCGGTCCTCGAGGGCATCGCGCGGGCAAAGCAGGACCTGCTCAACCGGGGCGCCGAATACCCGGTGCTGCCACTGCTGGTGCATGGCGATGCCGCTTTCGCCGGACAGGGCGTGGTCGCTGAGACCCTGAACCTCTCGCAACTTCGTGGCTACCGCACCGGCGGCACGATCCACGTGGTGGTCAACAACCAGGTGGGCTTCACCACATCACCGTCTTCTTCGCGCTCCTCTCTGTACTGCACTGACGTGGCCCGCATGGTGCAGGCGCCGATCTTTCACGTCAACGGCGACGACCCAGAGGCCTGTATGCGAGTGGCGCAGTTGGCTTTCGAGTATCGCCAGGCATTCAACAAGGACGTCGTCATCGACTTGGTCTGCTACCGACGGCGAGGTCACAACGAGGGCGACGATCCGTCGTACACGCAGCCCCTGATGTATGACCTGATCGAACACAAGCGTTCGGTGCGAAGGCTCTACACCGAGGCGCTCATCGGCCGTGGCGATATCACGATGGAGGAGGCCGAGCAGGCGCTCAAGGACTACCAGCAACAGCTGGAGCGGGTGTTTGCCGAGGTTCGAGAAGCCAAGAACGAGTCTGACAAGCCAGCTGAGTACATCACCGTGCCCGAATACCCCACCAAGGTTGTGGCTGTCGGTGGGGATGCAACGGCGATCACGCCGGAGGTGCTCAAGCGCATCGCGGACGCACACGTCAACGCGCCCGACGGTTTCACCGTGCACCCCAAGGTGCTGCCACAACTGCAGCGCCGCGCCGCAGCCATCACGCAGGGACCGATCGACTGGGGCACCGGCGAAATCTTGGCGTTCGGGTCTCTGCTCATGCAGGGTCGACCGGTGCGGATGTCAGGCCAGGACTCTCGCCGCGGGACGTTTGTATCTCGGTTCGCCACGATCATCGACCGTCTGACTGCAGCAGAGTGGACGCCTCTGCAGAACTTGGCTGAGGATCAGGCTCAGTTCTACGTCTACGACTCGCTGCTTTCGGAATATGCCGCGATGGGCTTCGAATATGGCTACTCCGTGGCTCGCCCGGAGGCGCTGGTGCTCTGGGAGGCCCAGTTCGGCGACTTCGTCAATGGAGCGCAGACGGTGATCGACGAGTTCATCTCGTCTGGCCAAGCAAAGTGGCAACAACACTCCGGCGTCGTGTTGCTGCTCCCTCACGGTTATGAGGGCCAAGGTCCTGACCACTCGTCTGCGCGCATCGAGCGGTTCTTGGCGCTGGCTGCTGGCGACGCCTTCACCGTGGCGCAGCCCTCGACACCGGCGAGCTACTTCCACCTCCTGCGCCGCCACTCACTTGGCAGTGAGCATCGCCCGATGATCGTCTTCACGCCGAAGTCCATGCTCAAGCGCAAGGATGCCGCGTCGCAGCCCGACGACTTCACCAGCGGAGACTTCCAGCCCCTCATCGGCGACACCACAGTCGACGCAGCCAAAGTCGAGCGCGTGATCATGTGCTCGGGCCGGGTGACGTGGGATCTGTTGGCCGAGCGTGAGCGCCGCGAGGGCGACTCCAAGCGATCGGCCATTGTCCGGCTGGAGCAGCTCTATCCCCGCCCGGTCGAAGAGGTCAAGGCAGAGCTGGCCAAGTACCCCAACGTTCGAGAGATCCGGTGGGTTCAAGACGAGCCCGCCAACATGGGACCGTGGCCGCACATGGCGCTCAACCTTGCACCCGAACTCGGGGCCATCCCCTTCAAGCGAGTGTCTCGCCCTGAGTCTGCCGCGCCTTCGGTCGGTCAGATCGCCGTACACAAGGACGAGTTGGCCGCGCTGCTCGATGAAGCATTCGCCTAAGCGCAGCCGATGTACTTCACCGACCGCGGACTAGAGGAGTTACAAGCCAGGCGGGGAGATGAAGAAGTGTCATTGGCGTGGCTGGCTGATCGGATGCAGGAGTTCGTAGATCTCAATCCTGAGTTCGAGATCCCGATCGAGCGGCTTGCCACCTGGCTCGCCCGGCTCGATGACTCCGACTGAGTCTGGTCGGAGGAAGGCGGCGGCTGAAGCCGGGCTTAGCCCACCAGCGCGTCCAGCGCCCGATCCACATCGGCATCAGTGTTGTAGGCATGAAAGGACACCCGCAGCGACCCGGCGCGGCTGGCGGCTCGGATGTTCGCCCGCTCAAGCCGGGCAGTGGCATCGGGGATCTGTGCCGACACGATCGCGCTGTCGCCAGCAACCAGGCCCAGCCCCGCTCGGAAGCGGTTGGCGAGACGCACATCGTGGCGGTGGATCTCCTCCAAGCCGATGCTCTCGATGACGTCGAGGGCGGCAGCGGTCCCTACCCAGTTATGCCACGCAGGCGAGATGTCGAACCGGCGCGCGTTGTCCGCGAGGCGCAGCGGGAGGCCGTAGTACGACGTAGAGACGTCTTCGCCAGCGAACCACCCGGCGGCGAGCGGGCGCAGTATCTCGGCCAGCCTCGGGCTCCAGGTGGCGAAGGCGGTACCCCGCGGAGACATCAGCCACTTATAGGCGCTGACCAGCACGGCGTCGTACGGGTCGGCTGACACCGGCAGCCAGCCCACAGCTTGTGTGGCGTCCACAACCAGCCACGCCCCCACGGCTTCGGAGGTCACCTGGATGGCGTCCAGGTCAGCGAGCCGACCATCGGCTGACTGAACCGCACTGACCGCCACCAGAGTCGTGTCTGCTGTCACGGCGTCCGCCAGCTCCTCGAGTGGCGCTTGTACGACGGTGACACCTCGGTCGGCGTGCACCGCCCACGGGAAGACAAGGGAGGTGAACTCGCCTTCGGGCACCAGCACCCGAGCGTTGTCGGGCAGGGCAGCCCCGACGAAGCCGGCGAAGGCCGAGACCGTGGAGCCGACGCTGACCCGCTCGGCCGCCACACCGACGAGCCGTCCGAAGCTCGCTCGGGCATCCTCGACCCGCGCAATCCATGGATCGAACGAAGCGCACCCGCCGCGCCAGTCGTCGAGCGCGCCCTGCAACGCCTCCCAGGCCGTCCGAGGTGGCAGTCCGTAGGTCGCCGTGTTGAGGTAGCCGGGGTCAGCGTCCCAGAGCTCGAACATGGAAAGTCTCCCGCCTGACCGAGCTCTGCCAGCTCAGACGGTGAAGACGACCTTGCCGAACAGGTCACCCTCGATCATGGCCTCGAAGCCTTCGCGAGCTCGGTCCAATGGCAGCACTTGATCGATGAGGGGCCGGGCGCCAGTCACGTCGAGCATCTCCAGCAGTGACCGGAGCTCGCTGCTGGTTCCCATTGTCGAGCCCTGGATTCGCAGCTGGAGAAAGAAGATGCGGGTCAGCTCGGCGTTGTCCGGTTGCGGCCCAGACGTCGTACCCGACACCACCAGACTTCCCCCGGGACGCAGCGACTTGATCGAATGGCTCCAGGTCGCGGCGCCGACGGTCTCCATCACTGCGTCCACCCGTTCGGGCAGCCGCTCACCGGACCTGAAGGCGGCGTGCGCACCCAGCTCAACGGCTCGGGCACCTCTCG
>JACCZJ010000110.1 GCA_013696065.1 Nocardioidaceae bacterium | reverse complement strand
GTCCAGGTCCCGCAGTATGAGCACTGGTCGAGGTCCATGTAGGAGCAGTGGAAGCCGCAGTTGAAGCAGAGGAAGTCCGGCGATAGGTACGTGTCGTGCGGAACGCTGGCTTGGATGCCGATGTCCTTCACCACATTGACCCCTTGGACCATCGCGGTGACCTCGCACTCGGGGCAGCTACTGACCGGCCATGTACCGTCGTCCTTGATAACGGCGTACGACGACAGCCCGAGGACCCCGACGACGTATTCATCCGCGCCGGCCTCAGGGTCTTCCGGGCTCCACCAGCAGAACAGGCATTTCGGGGCCCCCTCAGGGAGCGTCAACGTTCCCTGTGAACATTGCGGACACTGCACCAAGATCTCTGCTGCGCCGATTTCAGGCTTCAGCGTGGCGAGGCGCTCAGCGACGAACGCCTTGATCTCACTCAGCACGGTTGCAATCTCGGACAGGACCTCCTCGATGAGTTCAGCTTCGTCTCCAGGGGCGCCGGGCAGGATGTGCTTCTCGAGGAACCAGACTACGAAGTCCAGGCCCCGAGCCAGCTCGGTCTTGATGGCGACAGGGTCGATGCCGACGACCGCAAAGTGGGCGACACGGTTCCGCAGCCGGCGAACCGCATCGACGTTCAGCGTCTGTTGCTTCGAGATGGTCAAGCCAACGTTCGATTCCAAGCGCTTGAGGCCCTGCATGCCGTCCACTGTGGGCAGGTCACCATTCTTGAAGCCGGCGAAGGTTGCACCGTCTGCCTTCAGGCACGCGAGCGTCCAGTGCTCGCGGATCAGGCGGGCCTTGATCAGGACCTCGATCGCGCCGAAGAGATGGATGGCGGCGTACTTGTTATCCGCGGGTTCCTTCGCCATCTCCTCGACGGCATGCTCAAGGAAGTCCAGGCCGTTCTCCACCACGGCCCAGCTGATCACGGCGGCAGACGTCTTGCTCACCAGAACAGTCTCCCGTATGCCGCGATCGGCTATCGCTTCCGGAACACCACAACCGTTTGGCTTCGTGAGCTGGACGCGCAGTCGTACTCGCCCTTATAGCGCCGCCTAGGAGACCATGCCTGCGTGACTGTCGACGTACTTGGCGTAGGAATGCACCCCGACCTCCCCACGACTCTCGTTCACTTCACTGGGCGTCCTCGGGGTGACGGAGACACCCCGCCCGGCTACGCGTCCGGCGATGCCGAGAACAGGCTCGTGAGAGTGCTGATCGAAGGACGCCTGCGAGCGGCCAGCTCGTTCGGAAGCCCGCCAGTTGTATGCCTCTCCGAGGCAAGCGACACCGCGATAGTTGCAATGCTGAAGACGGGTGTCTCAGTGCGCGGCCCCTACCCCCCGTGGGGAGTGATCCTCTCCCGTAAGACCGCCATTACTCGCGGTGCCCGCCCGGCGATCCACGTCTCTCATCGAGAGCAGATGCGATGGCAATTCGGCAAGAACATCAAACCCGAGGACGAGCTGACTGAGGGACGGTTTGTCTCCTACGATCCACCGGGCATCGATTGGACGCACGAGCGTGAATGGCGTTTCTGCTTCAACCGCGGATCAACGAACCCAGTTGTCGATCTCGCGGGTGTCGTGGTCGGTGTAATCACGGGCCGCGAGGACTGGTACCCGCCACCCAATGTCTCGCCACATCTTGGCTTTGCCAAGAGGACGTACTCCGCGTGCTGCCAGAACCTCCCGCGATTTCGATGGACCGGCGAGGAACTGCTACCTGACGGAACATTCGACATCCGTGGCCAAATGCTGCTGGGCCCCTGAGGTGCGATCTGAAGGCGGCCTCGTCCCGACGCGACACGAAGCGGCGGTGCAGGGGACGATTACCCTATGAGCGCCGACATTCCACCTGAAGTGCGCGAGCGGCACTGCGAGCGCATCGCGTCCTTCGTTCGCCGAGCTCGGCGAGTCGAGGCCCACTCCCTTCTCCGCGACCTCCAGCGGTTCAACGCGTGGGCAGAGGGCACGACCACCATCGCGCCGTTCGACGGCGTCACATACATGACGCAGCACGTTCCACCGAAGGAGGCATTCGAGTCTCTGGCATCTCGGTGTCGTCCTTTCCTGCTCCAAGGTGACCCCATCCACTGGTCGGCAGTCTTTGGCTCCATGAGGGCGTTCTTGAAGCAAGACCCGCGCTTCGGCCCGGCGGTCGAGGAGCTGCGCAGGTCTTGGGCCGTCGCGGAGGCGCCGGACCCTGACACGGGTTTCGCGGTCGTTCGACCAGAGGAGGTCGAGAGCCAGGCGGTGTGGTTCTCCACATTGGCCGATTCATGGCTCTACGGCGATCTCGTGCACGCCGATCCCCAGTCGCAAGCCAAGGCGTCGGGTCATAGCCTCAACAGCCGCTACTGCGCCGCCGTGCTGCTTTATGGACAGGTCGCGATTCACGTAGTGGCCACTTTGAATCTCATCAGGCAGGCCCGAGATGTGGGGCTGCTGGACATAGCGGAGGCGGCGTTTTCCGATCCCGTGACTGCGAAGGTGCCCATGCGCTTCCCTGTGGTCGGCTTCGCCCAGGCCGAGATCGGAACATCAATGCAGGAGATGTTCGACGCCCTGGACCGTGCCAATACGGCCATCGTCGAGCCGGCGTCGAACACAGGCCCAAAGGCCTCCAACGGGCGTCATGGCGCGGGTGCCTGTGCTCCTCAAGACGGGGATTGAGCGACTGGGGTGGGTAGTGCGTGGGTCGGGCCTACCATCGACTCAACTTGATGCGGGCGCCCGGGCACTTCCGACCATGCCACTCCGCGTCGCCCTGCCATCAACACAACGAGTACCGCGAGTCACGCTGTTGCCCGGGTGCGTCTTTCCGCCGCGAATGACTGTCAAGACGTGAGGCATCCGCGGGCCCGAGGCTCAGATCCGTTCCAGTCGGGAGGCCGAGCGGGCTGCGGGCTCCGCGTGGGGAAGGGCTCAATGCACTCAGCCTGGAGATGTTTTCACCGGCCAGAATCCGAAAGGGAGCGTGCATTCCACGGTGATCTATGCCGACAGCGGCGAGCTTGCACCCGCAGTCTCACGTAGCCACCACGCAGGGCGCGCCAGGCGGCGATCTGCACGAGCATCGCACCCGCTGGATCGGAGCTCCACTCCCCCTTGTGCACGACGGCGCCGCAAGCCGGACCTGTGCCCAC
>JACCZJ010000081.1 GCA_013696065.1 Nocardioidaceae bacterium | reverse complement strand
ACGACCAGCTCGATCGGGATTCGATGGGTCTCCTCGATCTCCTCCACGGCCGTCTGCAGTGCCGACTTGAGTGTCACCACGTCTGTGGAGGGAGCGTCGAACAGCCAGGTGCGCAGTTGTCGTTCTTGCGTCCGGGCCAGGTGGGCGACCACGTGGGGGTCAGCGGCCTGACGTTGGATGAGTGCCAGGGTTTGGAGGACCGAGTCATGCAGGTGGGCCGCCACGTCGTCACGCTCTTCCGTGCGGATGCGCCGTTGCCGCTCCAGCCGCAGGTCCCGGCTGAGACGGAGCAGCCACGGGCCAACCACGAGACCCAGGCCGAGCACAGCCAACCCGACCAAGATGAGGAAACCGATCAGTCCGTCTGGAAGGCCTGCCTGGAACACGACCAGAGCCTCCGCCGTCGCGAGTAGCGCCACTCCGGCCGTGAGACGCAGCCATCCGATCCAGCCCGGCCGAGACGGCGACCATGCTGAGCGATCCGTTTGCCACCACAGCAGGGCAAGCCCGGCCGAGGCGACCAACAGCGGCCAGAACAGGGCCGGATTGACGCCCAGACCTACGTTTTGGAGCAACAGGACGATTCCCATACCCACCGCTGCCAGACATACCGCGACACCCATGTCCCTCCGAGACTCGGTGGCTGCGAAGGGTGTCCGGGGTGAGTCGGCAATCGGCAAGAAAACCCACAGGCCGGCATACACGAATGCGCCGAACCCCCCGAGCAACGTCAATGCCAAGAAACCGACCCGTGCTTGCAACGCGGTGAGCCCCAGATGACGGCCCACTCCGGACGCAACGCCCCCCAGCAACCGGTCGTCGCGGTCGCGAAAAGCGTGACGCGGCTCGACAAGGGGTTGGCCCATGCTTCTATCCTGGCGCACGCCTCCCGCTCGGCCATCAGTCCCGACCCTGGCCGGGTCGCTCGGCCAGTCAGGGGACAAGCCGCACAAACCAGGGTCATCCCCGATGGGCTCGACACCTCTATGCGCGCAGGCTGGCAGCATGACCGACACACCCAGCGCAGCTCCACACCCCGGACCCCGCGTCTCTCGCGACCAGGTCCGTGACATCTCTCGCCTTCGACGCGCATCGGACCAGCCGATGCTGGGTGGAGTCGCTGAGGGATTGAGCCGCCACCTCGACGTGGACGTCATCTTGATCCGGGTGGTGTTTGCGGCGCTCACCATCTTCGGCGGTGCCGGCATACTCCTGTACGTCGCTGGATGGCTGACCATCCCCGCCGACAACTCCGTCGACTCGATCGCCTCGCGGGCACTGTCCCTCGATGCACGCCGAGTCATGGTGGTCGGATTGTCGGCGGCAGGGGTGCTTGCCACTCTGGACGTGCTGGGAACGATCGGATGGGGCGGGTCAGATCCGGTCGCTGTCGTGGCGATCGGCCTGGTGGCGGTGACGGGAGTCCTGTTCTTCTCGCGTCGAACCCGACGCCCTCCGGAGCAGGGAGTGGCTCAGGGGGTTGGTCAGCAGGTTTGGTGGCAGCGCCCCGATCCGGCGACGTATGCAGGCGCAACTGCAGCCACCCTTGCCGCCGGGGACGACACGGGTGGACCAGGGAGCCAGGGGGGCAACCCGCTGGCCGGGTCGGAACCCGTGCATCCGGGCAAACCTAAGGCACCCAGGTCACACCTCTTCGCTGTCACGATGGCCCTCATCGCCATAGCAATCGGGGTGCTCTGGATCCTCGACGAGACGATCTTCTCCGACGTGCCTCCCGCGGCATACCCTGCGACCGTGTTGGGGATCACCGCCCTCGGTCTCATCGTGGGGACCTGGTGGGGCCGGTCTCGGCTGCTGGTCCTGGTCGGGCTCGTGGCAACGCTGCTGACGGGCGCAACAACGGCGGCCGGAGCAGGCCCTCATGGCGAGCAGGCCGAGTATCCCGCAACCGCCGCGGAGGTCGAGAGCTCGTACCGACACGGCGCCGGCCAGTTGGTCCTGGACCTCACAGAGATCAGCGACCCCGAGAACCTCCAGGGACGGGTAGTCGACATCGACGCACGGGTTGGTCAGGTCAAGCTGCTCGTTCCCCAGTCCATGTCGGTGGCGATTGATGCGCACGTCGACCATGGCGACATCGTCGGCTTGAGTGACATCGCCTCGTATGACGACGGTGAGAAACGGGTGAGTGCCTCACCCGATGACGTGGCCGACGCTGACATCGTCTTCGATGTCGAACTCTTGGTCGGCGAAATCCGTGTCGAGAGCGTGCTCTGAGATGCGGGCTTATGGCGGCGTGTCGCCTCTCGAAAGGAAACGGTCATGACCGGACGGCATCGCGCTGACCCCACGTCTTTGGTTTTCGGTGTCGTGTTCGGGGGCTTCGCGCTCGCGTGGCTGCTGCGGACCCTCAACATCCTCGACTTCGACCAGGTATGGCTCGCTGCACCCCTCATCTTGATTGCCGCCGGAGCGTTGGGGCTCATACTGGCGATTCGTGGTGACCGGCGCTACGACTCCCCCTGAGGTTGTAGGCGCCGGGCCCGCCTCGCCGGCTTATTGGTTCGCTCCTGGAGCCGAATCTCTCTACCGTGGGGATGCCATGCGCCAAATGCCCCTTGTAGACCCCGGAGTTCCGGATTCGCGTTCCCCGATGCGGTATCTGTGGTGGGTCGCCAAGGGTCAATGGCAGACCATGCTCGGAGGCATCGCCTTCGGGATCATCTGGATGGTGGCCCAGGCCGTCATGCCCGCCATCATCGGCAAGGCGATCGACGAAGGGGTGGAGGCCAAGGATCTTGACCGGCTGTGGTTCTGGTCGGCGGTCCTGTTGGGCGTCGGAGGCATCCAGGCCGCTGCGGGCATTCTCCGCCACCGGTTCGCCGTATCCAACTGGCTGATTGGTGCCTACCGCACCGTGCAGGTCGTGTCGCGCCATGTCGTGCATCTGGGGGGCACGGTGCCCAACCGCATCTCGACCGGCGAGGTCGTGTCCATCGGGTCCTCCGACCTGGCCCACGTCGGCAACTCACTGGAGATCATGGGCCGCGGTATTGGCGCTCTGGTCTCGTATGTCGTCGTCGCGGTGATCTTGTTGACCAGCTCGGTCACCCTCGGACTCATCGTCCTCATCGGCGTTCCCCTTTTACTCCTGCTGCTGGGTCCATTGCTCAAGCCGCTGCAGAGACGCAACCTGGCACAGCGCGAGATGATGGGCGAGCTCAACACCTTGGCGTCCGACATCGTGGGCGGGTTGCGCGTCCTTCGCGGGATCGGGGGCGAAGAGGTGTTCCACCGGCGCTACCAGGCAGAGTCCCAACGAGTGCGCGCCGCTGGGGTGCAGGTGGCGAGGCTGCAATCCGCCCTTGACGCGCTGCAGATTTTTTTGCCCGGCGTCTTCATTGTGGTCGTGGTGTGGTTGGGAGCCCGGTTTGCTGTCGAAGGCAGCATCTCAACCGGCGAGCTGGTTGCGTTCTACGGCTATTCGGCCTTTCTGATGATCCCGCTGCGGACCAGCACCGAGGTGGCCAACAAGTTGATCCGGGGTCTCGTTGCGGGTCGTCGCATCTGCCGCGTGCTTTCGGTCGAGCCCGACGTCCAAGATGTGAGCGTGCCTAGGCATGCCTCGACCGCGGCTGAGCTGGTCGACACGGTCTCGGGGCTGCGCATCCAACCCGGGCGGATGACGGCTGTGGTGTCGGAGGCCCCCGAGGAGTCCGCCGGCCTGGCCGACCGACTCGGAAGGTTCGCCGAGGGCACAGTGGAGCTTGATGGCGTGCCGTTAGCCGACCTGCAACGACACTGGGTACGGCGAGCGATCCTGGTCAGTGACGCCAACGCCACGCTCTTCAGCGGGCGCCTTCGCGACGAGCTCGACATTCGCGGCACTACAAACGACATCGCCATCATGTCCGCAATCGAGACCGCCTCCGCAGATGACGTGCTGGAGACGCTGGGGGACGGCCTGGACACGGAGGTGGAGGAGCGAGGTCGTGCCTTTTCCGGTGGACAGCGCCAGCGCCTTGTACTGGTCCGCGCCCTCGCCGCCGAGCCCGAGATCTTGGTGCTGGTCGAGCCGACCTCAGCGGTCGATGCTCACACTGAGGCGCGCATCGCCGACCGCCTCCACGCCCACCGCGCGGGACGCACCACGGTGGTCACCACAGCGAGTCCGCTCCTCCTCGATCGGGCAGACGAGGTCGCGTTACTCGAAGGCGGCCGGGTTGTCGCCGTGGGGTCGCACCGGTCCCTGCTGGACGACCCGCGCTATCGCCGCATCGTCGCGAGAGGGGAGGACGAATGAGGACCATTCTCCCCGTCGCCGACGCCAAACAGGTTCGCCGCTACGCCGTTCAGCTCGCCAGGCAGAATCCCCGTCAGCTGAGGGTTGCCGTCGCCCTGCACGTGCTGGCAGCGCTTGCCGGACTGGCCGCACCGCGGCTGATCGGGGACCTGGTAGGCAAGGTTTCTGCAGGGACCACAGTCTCCACCGTCGACAAGACGATCCTCGCGATCGCGGTCTTCTTGCTCGTGCAGACGGCGCTCACCCGCTGGGCGCGCTTCGCGTCGGCCACCCTCGGCGAGAAGGTGCTGGCCGAGCTGCGGGAGAACTTCGTCCAGCAGTCGTTGGCGCTGCCCATCGGCACGGTCGAGAAGGCCGGTACGGGTGACCTGCTGACCCGCACGTCGCGCGACGTGGACCAGCTCGGATGGTCGGTCCGCTTCGCCGTACCGGAAACGATCATCGCCCTGGTGACCACGGTCTTCACGATCGTGGCGTGCCTGCTGGTCGGCGTCTGGGTGTTGGTACCGCTGGTGCTCGGAGTGCCCGCGCTCTATGTCGCCACGCGGTGGTATCTCAAGCGGGCCAAGGACGGGTACCTTCGCGAGTCCGCGTCATACGCCGCCATCAACGCGAGCATGGCCGAAACAACCGAGGGGGCTCGCACCGTCGAGGCCCTCGGCCTCGAGCAGCGTCGCCTCGACCGGATCGACGCCGACATCGCCGAGTCGTTTGCCGCCGAGCGCTATACCCTCTTTTTGCGTACTGTCTGGTTCCCAGCCGTCGAGATCGGCTACCTGATCCCGACCGTCGTGACACTCCTCTTCGGGGGATGGCTGCACACTCAGGGACAGGCCTCGATCGGCGACGTCACGGCGGCAACCTTGTATGTGCAGGCTTTGATCGACCCGGTGGACCGGTTGATCTCCTGGCTGGACGAGCTGCAGATGGGCGCCACTTCGCTGGCGAGGCTGCTCGGGGTGGCTAACGTGCCCGACGACCGCAATGTCACCGGCCGCGCGCCGGAAGATGAGCACATCGACGCGGCTGACGTGCGATTCGCGTACGTCGACGACCGTGACGTGCTGCATGGCGTCGACCTGCATGTCGCGCCAGGCGAGCGAGTTGCGATGGTGGGCCCCTCCGGAGCCGGCAAGTCGACGCTGGGCCGACTGCTGGCCGGCATACACCCGCCTCGGGTGGGCTCGGTCACGGTCGGAGACGTCGGTATGACGGAATTGGCGCTCGACGACCTGCGCGGACATGTGGCGCTGGTGACCCAGGAGCACCATGTCTTCGTGGGTACGGTCCGGGAGAACCTGGCCTTGACGCCCGACGACATGGCCTCCGACATCCGCATGCTTGAGGCACTGGACGGCGTGGACGCGCTCGACTGGGTGCGGGCGCTGCCTGAGGGTCTCGACACCCGGGTGGGTTCCGGTGGTATGGCGTTGTCGCCCGCGCGGGCGCAGCAGATCGCCTTGGCGCGACTGGTGCTCGCCGACCCGCACACGCTGGTGCTCGACGAGGCCACCTCGCTGATCGACCCTCGGTCGGCCCGCCACCTCGAGCGTTCGCTCGCGGCCGTGCTCGAGGGTCGTACGGTCATCGCGATCGCCCACCGTCTCTTCACCGCACATGACGCCGATCGGGTGGCTGTGGTGGAAGACGGCAGGATCTCCGAGATCGGCTCTCATGAGGAGCTGATCGACGCCGATGGCTCCTACGCCGCGCTCTGGCAGTCATGGCATAGCGACTCGACGCCAGATGGCGGGGGGATCCACGATCCGGCCCCGGCTGGTGCACGCGACTAGCGTTACCTCAACAGTTCGCCCATGTCGGAAATCAACCGCGAAAGAGATGACTATGCCTGAAGCAGACAAGATGGAGATCGAGAAGGTTCACGAGACGTTGGGCAAGGCCGTTCAGTTACAGGCCGAGAGCGTGCTGACCATGACACTCCTAGCCGGCACGATCCGCGGGGTGGGGGGAGCAGGAATCAAGCAGGACATCCGTCAGTTCGTGCTCGCTGAGCTCGAGGACACCTACAAGCTGATCGAGAAGATGTCTGCTCTGGGCGGCACACCCATCTTGTCGACGCCTGCTATCGAGGTGGCGGACGATACCGCCAAGGCGCTCAACAGCCTGCTCGAGCATGAGCAGAAGGCGGTCGCCGGGCTGCATGCCGTCATACCGCACTCCGGCCAAGAACCACGCAGCGAAGCGCTGGAGCACTTACTGGAGCACGTCATCATGCGCAAGCAGCAGCAGATCGACTATCTCTGGCATGCAGCCGACCGCCCAGACCCCCTGGAGTGACTACGTTGTCTCTCGGAAACAGCAGGCTGTACTCCTTCTAGATAACTTGCTAGAAAGGAAGATGAGGTGGCTTTAAGCACAAAAACCGCCGAGGCTGATGGGCTCGCTCGAGAGCTGGCGGCAGCCACGCACGAGTCCATTACAGAGGCTGTCACCACAGCACCGCGCGAAAGATTGGTCCGCGTCCGCGGTCAAGCGTCCATTGCGGATCGGTTAGACCGGTTGATCGTCGAGTACCAGGACTCTCCACTTGCGGGCGACCGAACTGCCGAGGCAGAACTGGGATATGACGACAACGGCCTGCCCACGTGAGCGCCCTCGTGGTAGACACATCTGCTCTCGTCGCAAGGCGCAACAACGAGCCGCCCGGTGAATGGCTTCGGGCAGAGCTCCGGGCGGCGACTACCAGAGTCATCGCCGCTCCGACAGCTGTCGAGCTGGGGGGCTACCCCATCTTGTGCGTCGGCGACGACTTTGCCCGCACCGACCTGCCGGTCCTGACACTCACCGGGAGAAGTGATCTGTGACCAACGATGGCGAGCAAATCCTGCTTTTTGCATGAGTATGAGGTATCAAGACAACGCGACGAGCGCTCCTTTACGTTGGAAATTCAACCAACGAGCAGGGAGACAGACATGTCGCGCAAGATCACCATCGTCGCCGCGATCGCCGCCGCCGCCGTCATGGGCAGCAGTGGGGTCGCATTCGCCGACACAATCAATGGCACCAGCGGCACTGACTTCCTCACCGGCACGCCCAGGGACGACACCATCTCGGGCTTCGGCGGCGGGGAGCAGCTCGACGGCCTTGGGGGCTCAGATGTACTGCGCGCCGGTAAAGGCGGAGACGGAATGGATGGCGGCGCCGGTCCCGATGCGCTTTTTGCCGG
>JACCZJ010000074.1 GCA_013696065.1 Nocardioidaceae bacterium | reverse complement strand
GCGACAGATAGAGCGCCTGGAGCATCGGATAGGCCGTGACGATCAGCATCAGGACGACTGCGGGGGCCACCAGCTTCAGGCCCAGACGATTCTCCCCGACGGCCCGGTCGCTCGCCTGCGCCTTCGGTGCCTTCCCAGCCTTCGTTTCAGTCGTCGCAATGACGGTAGTCATGAGCAGTTCCTTTCCGTCATAGCAGAGTGTCTCCGGTCAGGACGTCCTCGATGAACGTCGCGGACTCTTCCGGGGTGCCCTCGTCGACGCTGGTCGGCGAGTGCCAGGTGCTCTGGATGGCGCTGGAGATGTCGCTCCAGTACGGGGTCACCGAACGCGGCGCCGCAGCGTCGACGCTCTGCTGAAACAGGGCAAGCAGGTCGGGTGGGTAGAGCTTCTTGAGCGGTTCGTAGTCGTAGCCCCCCGCACTGGCCGGCATGTTGCCCGTCAGCTCGGCATTAATGCCCTGACTCTCGGCGGAGGTCAGGCACTCGACGGCTTCCATCGACTCGTCGATATACCGAGAGTTGTTGCTGACGCCGATGCCGATGCCGCCGTACGGCGGGCGCGCCTCTTTGCCGGCCACGGTCTGCGGATAGGTGGTGTAACCGATGTCCTTGGCGACCTCTGGGTCGGTCTCGTCGTAGTTGTGGAAGATGTATGTCCAGTTGACCAAGAAGGCACCCTCGTCAGATCCGAACGTCGTTCCGGCCGTGCCCTCGTTGGAGACCGATAGGTCAGCGGGATCGGCGTTGGAGTCTACGAGAGCCTTGATCACCTTGGCTGCTTCCTCACCCTCAGGCGAGTTCACGGTGACCGTCGCCTCGGCACCCGCTTCGGCGTCCTCGATGAGGCTGCCTCCGGCGCCCGAGATGAGCGCGTTTATCCAGACGACGTAGCCCTCGTACTTGTTGGCCTGGACTCCCACGGTGCCGCCGTTTTCGGAGGCTGCCTGGATGATCTCGTCCCAGGTGACCGGCTTGTTCATGTCGATACCGGCTTTGTCTACGAAAGACTTGCGATACCACAGGACCTGCGTGTTCGACCAGAACGGTGCCACGACGAGCTCGTCTTCCCAGGTGGCCGCCGTGGTGGCCCCTTGGAAGGACTGCTCCTCGAGTTGGGTGGCGAGTTCGGCCGGGATCGGCGCCAGGTATCCCGCGTTGGCAAACTCGGCGGTGTAGGGCGGGTCGATACTCATCAGGTCGATGCTGTCGTCACCAGCGGCAAGACGGCGAGCCAGCTGGATGCGCTGCTGACTGGCGTCCTGCGGCAGCACTTGCGTGTCGATGGTGTAGTCATCGGTGCTGCACTGCTCGGCCACGGCGTCTTGGCCCCCGGAGTCGGGGTTGATGTACCAGGTGAGAGTTTTGCCAGATTCACCGCCGCAGGCAGCGAGCAGGGACGTGGCGACGGCCAAAACAGCAGCTAGGCCGATGACCCGATGACGTCGAGCCCCCTCACCAAACGTGGAAGATGAAGCAAGCCTTGCCATGAGGATCCCTCCTGGAGATGTTGTTGTCACATACTGCCGCTGATGGCCGAAAGCGCAACCCTCAAGCCCGTCAGGGGTCTCGGTACCCTTGCCAGGAGCGATAGGTGAAGTAGAACGCTGCCAAGAACAGCACCAACACTCCCACCTCGATGAGGGCCGGCCTGCCACTCAACTCAGCCCAGACTGTGGTGACCAACGCAGCGAGGGTAAAGAAACCGACAAGCCCCAGCAGGGTTTCGAGGTGCTCACGCTTTCTTGCGTTTGACTGACGCCCCCACCACCCGGAACCAGACCCTCTAGCCCCGGACGAGGAGGGCGAAGCTGCAGCCATCACCCCTTGACGCCACCGGCGGTCAGACCTGCGACGATGCGGCGCTGGAAGAGCAGCACCATGATGATCAAGGGGATTGTGACGATAGTGCCCGCGGCCATGACCGTGGTGTAGGGCTCGACCTTCGGCAAGGCTCCTTGGAATCGGGCGATCTCCACGGTCACCGGACGGACAGTGTCATCGCTTAGCAAGCTCGCCAACAGGAACTCGTTCCAGGAGGCGATGAAGGCCAAGATGGCGGTCGTGAACAAGCCGGGAGCAGCAAGCGGCAAGATCACCATGCGGAACGCCTGGCCCTTGGTGCACCCGTCGATGCGCGCAGACTCCTCCAACTCCCACGGCATCTCCCGGAAGAACGCTGTCAGTGTATAGATCGTCAGAGGGAGCACGAAGGAGATGTTGGGGATGATCAACGCCTGGTAGGTATCAATCCAGCCGATGTTGGTGAACAGCTGGAACAGTGGTGTCACCAAGGCCACTCCTGGGAACATCGATGCTCCCAAGATGATGCCCAGCACGATGAACTTACCGCGGAAGTTCAAACGAGCCAGTGCATACGCGGCGAAGACCCCGACGATCATCGCGAACACCGTCGTGGCCACGCCGATGATCAAGCTATTACCGAGAGCTCTGGCGAATTGATTACCGGCTTCGGTGGAGAAGGCCGCCCGAAAGTTTTCCAAGGTGATATTGCTCGGGAGAGGATTTGTGCTATAGGTGTAGTCCACATCGCGGAAAGCCGTGACGACCATCCAGTAGAAGGGCAACAGTCCCCAGACCACCACGATGGCAACGCCAAAGTAGGTGCGAAACGTTTTCATCCCGTTGGAGCTTTGCTTCTTGGTGCTGCTGCTCGCGGTGCTGGGAGTTTCGACTCGGGTCGCCATGTCAGCGACCTCCCTTCTTGGGATTTTCAGCACCGACGTTGGTACCTAAGAGCTTGACGAACAAAAATGCGACCGTGAATATCAGCACGAACGTGATGGTCGAGAGCGCAGCGGCACTGTTGTAGGTACCGGCTCGGACGTCGTTGACGACGAGGATGGACAGCGTCGAGGTGCCGTTGGCGCCACCAGTCAAAATCGCGGGCAGGTCGTACATCCTCAGCACATCGAGCGTGCGGAAGAGCACAGCGACCATCAGCGCGGGTTTGACCAAAGGCAAGGTGATGTGCAGGAACCGCTGCCATGCTGACGCGCCGTCCACCTTTGCCGCCTCGTACACCTCGGCAGAGATGAGCTGCAAACCGGCAAGGATCAACAACGCCATGAAAGGCGTGGTTTTCCAGACGTCAGAGATGATGATGGCGAAGCGGGCAGGCCACTTTTCACCGGTCCAGAGAATGCTCGTACCCAGCGTCGAGTTAACGATGCCTTTGCTGGCGAAGATGAAATAGAACAGCTTTGCGGTGACTGCAGTGGGGATAGCCCACGGGATCAAAACGGCGGCGCGCAACAGGCCCCGGCCCTTGAATGCCTTGTTCATTATCATGGCGAACCACAGACCGAGCACCAACTCGATCACGACAGACACCACGGTGAAGAATATCGTCACATTGAAGGAGTCCCAGAATTGGGCGCCCAGTGTGCCGGGAGCGCAATCGGTGGTGGCACCAGTCGCCGTCGCGCATTGCTGTAAGAGCCAATGCGAGTAGTTGCTCAAGCCTGCACCCCCCGCGTCGGCACCGGGGTTGAGGATGTCGTCCTTGCGGAAGGACATGTAGATAGCTCGCACGACCGGATACAGGATGACCACGGCCAACAGCATCAAAGTGGGCGTGATGAAGAACGCGGCACGACGCGTCTCGTTGCCTTCGCCTGGTCGATCTTTCCTAGGGACCTTCGGCTTCTCGTCGCGGACCTTTTCGGTTACCGCCTCACCGGCAGTGGCAGTCATACGATCTCCTCAGCTAGATCACCGGTATGGGCCTGGTGTGGAGCGTCGCGTATCGAGAATCGACGCCCCACACC
>JACCZJ010000022.1 GCA_013696065.1 Nocardioidaceae bacterium | reverse complement strand
GCCGAGGGCCTGCCCGGTCCGAGCCTCGTCATCATCACCGGCCTGGACAAACCAAACGAGACAGCTTTCTCGAGAGCCGACTACCGCCGGGTCCGCGAGCTGGGCGACGAGTATCGAGCGCGCTCGCCGCGCAGCATCGAGCCCTGAGCGAGGCTAAGTCAGGCGGCGTCCGCAGGGCGAGCTACCCGCGGCCGCCGGGCGGGTCGCTTTGGCTGGATGACGATCTCCAACCCCAGCTCGTGAGCCATGTCGACCACGCGAGCGATCTGTGGGTTTGGAGTCGCCTGACTGAAGATCCTCCGAACCGCTGCCGGTTCGGCTTGGATCCGCCGGGCCAGCGTAGCCTTCGTGAGTCCCTGCTTCTCGCGGGCGTCGTCGAGGGCTCGCATCAGTTCGTCGATGGCGTCGATTCGGGCACGATGCTGCTTGTAGGCGGCCTCGAACTCCGGATCCTCCATCCATCGGTCGAACCGACGGTCAAACGATGTCCCAGCCACGAGAGTCAGCTCCAGTCATTCCGTATCCGCCGTCACGGCGTGGCTTCAATGTTACACTTTCCGCGTGGCAAGTCAAGAACGCCACATGAGTTTGGCCCCTACAACCCCGCTTGACATGTCCAGGCGAACCGGAAACAGTAGCGGCATCTAAACCGGCAACTCAGGAATGGTGCGAGGTAACAGAGTCCCGGTGTCGGTTGACTCGAGCGAAATGCGAGACCTCGGGCGGGCGGTCGAAGCCGGAGCAGTCGTGCTTGCTCTTGAGCGACTCGGGTTCACGCAAAAGACGCTCGCCTGGGTGACCGCGGCAACCGAGCGCTCGGTCCGCAATTGGCGGACGACATCGGCGATCCGGCCTCGGTTCGCAGAGCGCATCTGGGATGTCCGCGAGATCGCCCTTCTTCTCGATGGTTCTCTTTCCCCACGCGGCATCGTCCAGTGGTTCACCGCACGAAACCGGGTGCTCGATGGAAAGCGACCAGTTGACGTTCTGAGAAGTGGGGGCATGGATGCCGTACGGAAGGCCGCGGGCTCCTTCGTCGACGGCGAGTACGTCTGATTCGTGAGGAGATGAAGCGACTCTTGACTCCGGTGTCGCTCCGAGTATCGTGATACTTACAGGTAACAAGTAATCACCAGGACGACACCATGGGTCCCTTCCGCCGCTACGCCGTTACGTCGGTCGTGGCTCTCCTCGCACTCCAGTCCGTCTCCGGCCTGCTCCAAGGCCAGGGCCTCGCGGCGTTCGTCGGCGCCGCGCTTGCCTTCGTCTGGCTCGGCTGGCTCGTCGTGCTCGTCGGCCTGCCGCTGTTTATCGCTGTGCGGTGCGTCCTGCCGCGGGCATTCCGGCGGTTCGCGGCAGTACCCCGCCCGATCGTCGGCATCGCGACCGGTCTCGCAGTCTGGGCGATCGCCGCGGTCATCCTCGGCGGCCTCGCGACGGCCGTCAGCACGCCCGGGCCCGGCTCCACGCCGGCGACACCGCTGACCCTCGTCGGCTTCAGTCTGGTCATCGGCGCGTTCGGCGCCCTGCTCGGCCTGATCGAGGCTCGAGCATCGTGACCCGGCTGCCCGCAGAGGTCCGGGCGCGATGTGCCCGCCTGGTGGCCGGCCTTGCGATCTCGCTGCTGCTTCTGGTCGGCTGTATCCCCGGCCACACGGTTGAGGTGACCATCCCGGAGCAGGTCGAACTGACCGTGACCGGAACGCTGGCTGGCGAGCGAACCCAGGCGCGAGAGTGCGTCTGGCTGATCGACCGGGCAGGCCAGAAGTTCGATTTGGTGTTACCTACCGGTTGGTCTGTCGCCTACAACCCAGTCCGACTGACTGATCCCAGCGGCAGGATCTTCGCGGAAGACGGCGACGCTCTGAGGGTGTCCGGGCCAACGGTCATCGGCGAAACGATGTGCGCCTCTGGGCCTCCGTTCATCGTCGAGCACATCGAGAAGTTGTGAGCACCGTGGCGGCCGAGGCACGCTGGTTCCTCGTCAACTACCTGCTGCTGAATGCCGTCTGCTTCGTCTTCGCCGTACTAGACGGCCTCGTGCTCATGGCGACCTACGGTGGATCGATCCCGGGCTGGGACGGCTCACCCGTCCAGCAGTTGTTGTTCTACGCCCTGACGTTCGTGATGTTCCTGCCGTTCGTCTTCGGGATCCCAGTCCTGCTCGTCGCGCTGCTCGCCTGGCGACTGGCGATCCGTCTCGTCGGGCACCCGCGCCTAACCGCCTACCTCGTGGCGACGATCATGGTCGTGTGGGCAGCGATCCTCATCGAGCGGACCGAGCCGCTGTACCTCGCGATCGTCCTCGTGGCCGTCTTGGCCTACGCGACCATCGTCCGTCTGCCACCCCGGGCCGCATCGCAACACTCCGGCGGAGCCTGACGGTGGTCCAGATCCATCTCGAGACCGAGATCGCCGCTCCGATCGAGCGCGTCTTCGACCTCGCCCGCGACATCGACTTTCACCAGCGCTCGATGGCGCACACAGTCGAGCACGCCGTCGACGGCCGGACCAGCGGACTGATCGGCCTTGGCGAGACCGTCACCTGGCGGGCTCGACATCTCGGCCGGACCTGGGGCCTGACGAGCAAGATC
>JACCZJ010000008.1 GCA_013696065.1 Nocardioidaceae bacterium | reverse complement strand
CAGCAGGGCCCTCCCAACGCGGGTCACCGACCCGTTCGCGGTCACCTGGCACGCAGACGTAGAGAAGGTCACGACTCGGACAGTGGAAAACGCTGCCCGCGACGGAATCCGGGTCACCTACACGCCGTCGGGTGCGGGCCAGGCCGGGTGTGCCATGCCCACCCGCGCACAGGGCACGATCAGCTTCATCATCCGTCGCAAGCCCCAACGAATCACCGTTTCCGTTCGACTGCAGTACGACGTCGTGATCAACAGCCACCTCGACGCGCCCGCACAGTACTCGACGCTGCTCCACGAGCTAGCCCACATCTACTGCGGACACCTCGGCACACCCAACGAGAAGTGGTGGCCGGCACGAATACGACTCCCACACGCCCAAGACGAGTTCGAAGCCGAATCGACCGCCTACCTCGTCGCCAGCCGCCACGACTCCACCGTTCAGTTCCCGCCATATCTCGACCAGCATCTGACGGCGAACGGCCAGCGGCCTCCAATGAGCTTCGACCGGGTGCTCAAGGTAAGCAAAGAACTCGAAGACATGGGCACCAAGCCCCTACCGATGAGGAAGCCGTGACGTGCCGCCCATCCTTCTCGCTCACCCGCACGATACGACCAGGCATCTGCGTCATTGCGCCCAGAATGACGCGGGCTCAATGTCAAGCGCTCTCCCCGGGGGGTCGGTCGGCACGGAGCCTCCGCTTAGTAGCTGAACGTCGTCGCACCTTCGTCACCAATCCATTGCCACATGGGGATCGTGCCTTGAATCTCGGCTCCGGGGATCAGATCCGCCCTGTCGAGCTTCTTGGCATCCACGCAGATGGGGCACACGAAGTAGATGCCACCCGCCGCCTCGTACCTCTTCATCAGGTCCGGCAGAGCCGGGCACCCATCGCAGGCGACCCCGACCGCGATGCCGTCGAAGGCGAGGCGGACGGCTTCCTTCGCAAGGAACATCAGTGTGGACCGGCCGGACTCCGCCGCCCCGACGGCGACCAGGAACGCCACCGTGACCTTCTCTGCGTCTTCAAGCCCTGTGGTCAGGCTGATCACTGCCTTTGCAGTCATGGAACGACCTCTTTCCGTGGAGTATGACCGGCGACCTCGCCGAAGTTCTCGGCACGAGGCTACGGATAACGCAAGACGCTGTCGTCAGGGATTCTCCCTACGGATCGAGGGGTTCAAAGCTGTCGAGGAGGCCGCTTCTCATGGCGAACAAGGTCACCGTCGAGCGCGTGGAGGCGCCGGTCTTGGCGTAGATGCGCTCGATATGGGTGTCGGCCGTCTTCGAGGTGATGTCGAGGAGTTGGGCGACTCGCCGCGTGGACGCACCGCGTGCGATGAGCTGAAGAACCTCAATCTCGCGCGGCGTGAGCCCGGCCGGCCCGATGTGCCGCTTGGCCTTGCTCTGTCCCGCCGCTATGAGCACGTCTTCGACTGCGGCCGCATCGAGCCGGCCGGCCCGGACCTCGGCGTGCAACTCGATCGTGGCCTGCTTCGCCGCCATTGCTGGACGGTACGCACGAGGCTCGATCATGGCCTGATAAGCGCAGGCCGCCGCGAGCAGCCGGCCAGTGAAGGCGATGGCTTGGCCGGACACGCCACGGTGGTATCCCGAACCGTCGCAACGCTCTTGGGCTAGTGAGGCGATGACGCCGATGCGGGCGAGTCTCGGAGGGTGCGCGAGCATCCGTTCCGTGTAGTACGTGTGCATGCGCATCCGTTCGGACTCCGGCGCCGAGAGTGGTCCCGCCTTTTCCAGGATGGTCGCGGGAATGCCATGCATACCGATGTCGTGGAGGAGTCCAGCGCGGCGAAGAACAACCACGTCTGGTTGAGGGAGGCCAATGCTGGTCGCCGCGCGGGCGGCAAGGTCGGCCACGGCGCGAGAGTGGCCCGCACGCGAGGGAGACCGGAGGTCGGTGAAGTCGGCCATGGCTTCGAGCGCCACGTCGAGCTGCCCCTCGGTAAGACGCGTTTGAAGGGCAGGTTCATCGGCGAGGATGAGCCCCCAATCAGGTTCGGTCGCGGCGTGGCCGAGCACTTCGGGCGCACATGCACAGAACGCGTCGACGATCGCTGGGTCGAACTGTTTGCCGCGCCGGGCCTGGGCCACCGCAATGGCAGCGTCCACTCCCTCGGCGCGGTGATACACCTCGACGATGTCGGCGAGATGGAACAGACGCATCGAGAACGCGATCGCGTCCCCACCGACGTCGCCGGGCACACCTTGGCCGTCCCACCGAGTGAACATCTGCAGAAGCGGGTCGCAGACTTCCTTGCCGAGGCCGAGTTGCTCGGCCATCTTTGATGTGGTCAGGCAATGCGAAATCAGGCCCCGCTGAATTCCCTTGCCTCCGGTCACCATGAGATTGGTTGCGAGCCGCAGCCGCTGGATCGCGGGCCCGCCCGTGCCCACGTGGCTGAGCATGAACCCGAGCATGGGCAGACCAGCGAGGTCGACCTGGTAACTGTCGCGTCGAAACGCGATGTCGTCACCGAACCAAGTCGCGACTTCGGGCGTGTCGGCGACACATCCGACCCATGCGAGCGTCGCAACGTAATACAGGGCTCCCCGTTCTTGCGGGTCGACGCCCAGATGATCGCCGAGACGAGCCGCGATGGCCCACGACCGGAGCACGTGCTCCATCGGCTGACCCAGTCCCAAGTCGGTGGCCAACGAGAACGCAGCAACCAGCTCACTCAACCGGAGACCCGAGTCTTGTTCGCTGGCTTCCACCCGGACAGCGTACGACCCACGCTCACTCGGTCGGCGGTCCAACTGTCGGGAGAACACCCGACGACCGGGCGCTTGATCCGCCCTAACGTCGACGGCACAGGGATGATGTGAGTCGAACAAGGAGGCAGCATGGGAAAGCAAGAATCTGTGAGCGCACGGGTAGGGGCATCGCCGGAAGCAGTTTTCAGCCTTATTACCGACGTGTCGAGGCTGCCCGAGTGGAATCAAGCGATCACGGAAGTCGTCGAGGCCCCTGAGCGTCTTGACGCCGGGTCGGTATGGAAGGTGCGCCTCCACGCTCTCGGCCAGACGTGGGTGAGCAAGTCGCAGGCGTCCGCGATCGATCCAGCGACGGACCGCTTCGCCTACCGTTCACAGACTGATGACGGCAACCCCTCATACGCCGATTGGGAGTGGCACGTCTACGCCGACGGCGATTGCTCCATGGTCACTGTCACCGTCGATCTCAACGCCATCACGTTCTGGCGGAAACACCTCATCATCAGAATCCGTCGCCCAGCGCTCCGCAAGGAAATGCAAGCGTCGCTTGCCGCCTTGGGCGACGTCGTTCACGCCTGACGTTGCTTTCCGCCCTGGGAGTCAAACGTGGGAGAGATTGACATCGCGCAGGCCGCCGAGGCCCGCGCTCGCGGGGTCCTCCTCGTCGACGTCCGCGAGCAAGCGGAGTACGCAGAAGGCCACGTCCCGGGTACGGTCAACATCCCGATGGAGCACCTGCCCGCGCGCCTCGATGAGCTCGACCGACATTCACCCGTACACGTCATCTGCGCCTCGGGCCGCCGGTCGGCGGCTATGGCCGAATTCCTCACCGGTGCCGGCTTTGACGCCCTCAACGTGGCTGGCGGCACCTCCGCATGGATCCGCGCGGGCCATCCGATCGAGAAGGGAGCAACACGATGAACGGCGTCGTCATCCACGTGATCGAAACCCCGTCGTTGGGTGATCGGACCTATGTCGTCCACGACGGCACCGTCGCCTTCGTCATCGACCCGCAGCGCGACATCGACCGTGTCCTGGCGCTCCTCGAGAGCGAGGATGTCCGGCCGACTCACGTCCTCGAGACCCACATTCACAACGACTACGTCACCGGTGGCCTGACCCTCGCCCGAGCCACGGGCGCGGCGTACCTGGTCAACGGTGATGATGACGTCTCTTTCGATCGCATCCCGATCCGCGACGGCGAGTCCGTCGAGGTCGGCCCCCGGATGCGGCTGCGCGCGATCGCCACACCGGGTCACACGTTCACGCACTTGTCCTACGCATTGACCGATGGGGACGACCCGGTCGCGGTCTTCACCGGCGGCTCACTGCTCTACGGTGCGACCGGTCGGCCCGACCTGCTGGGCGATGAGCACACCGACGCCTTGGTCCGCCACCAGCACGGCTCGGCGCACAAGCTGGCCCAGGGACTGCCCGACGGGACCGAGGTCTACCCGACTCACGGGTTCGGCTCATTCTGCTCCGCGACCCAGTCGGACGCGACTGAGTCCACAATCGGCCAGGAGAAGCAGACGAACCCGGTCCTGACCCAAGATGAGGAGACCTACGTCCGAGAGCTGCTCGAAGGCCTCGAGGCGTGGCCGTCGTACTACGTGCACATGGCACCCGCGAACACCCGGGGCCCCTCCAAGCCCGACCTGTCCCCGCCTACCACCGCTGACGCCACCGAGCTTCGCCGCCGCATCGAGACAGGCGAATGGGTCGTCGACCTGCGTAACCGGACCGCGTTCGCGGCCGGACACGCACCCGGCACTTTCAACTTCGGCATCGACGGCGACTTCGTCACCTACCTGGGCTGGCTGATCCCCTGGGGCACTCCGGTGACCCTGCTCGGCGAGACATCCGAGCAGGTCGCCGAAGCCCAACGTGAGCTGGTCCGGATTGGTATCGACCGCCCAGCTGCTCAAGCCACCGGAAGTCCGGAGGATTGGGCAGACGGTGAGCTAGTGAACTTCTCCACCGCCACGTTTGCCGACCTCGAGCAGGTTCGCCACCACCGCGACATCGTAATCCTCGATGTGCGCCGCGAGGACGAGTACCGCTCCACGCGGATCAAGGGCGCTCACAACATCCCCATCCACGAGCTGCCCGAGCGGATCGCTGACGTCCCGGCCGGCGAGGTGTGGGTGCACTGCGCCTCGGGCTACCGCGCCTCGATCGCGGCCTCTCTGATCGAGGCCTCGGGTCGCACACCCGTGGCCATCGATGACTCCTTCGAGAACGCCGAAAAGGTCGGCCTGCACCTGGTCGGTCCCGAGGCCTGATGCTCGATCTCGCAGTCGCGGTCGTCGCCGGGGGGCTGATCGGTCTCAGCCTGGGAGCGCTGGGCGGCGGCGGATCGATCCTGGCCGTCCCGGTCCTGGTCTACGCCCTCGGC
>JACCZJ010000459.1 GCA_013696065.1 Nocardioidaceae bacterium | reverse complement strand
CGTGTTCCGGTCCTGGTCCGACGGAGGAGCTCAGACGCACACCGTCACCACACGGATCACGGCGACGACGTACACGGCCACATTGGCGCGGAAATAGTCCGTGAATGGCAGCAACAAGTGGCGGCTCACGGCAGCGAATCGAGACCGGCCTGGAGCCACAGCAGACCCACTGCCCCAGAACCACATGAGCCGCAGGCCCATGAACCGGCGTTTTGTGTCCCGGAGGGACGAGTGCGCGAGGGGGGAGTTGAACCCCCACGCCCTTTCGGGCACACGGACCTGAACCGTGCGCGTCTGCCTATTCCGCCACCCGCGCGCATGTCATCGAAGCACTCCAACAGCCTGCAAAGCGGCTGATCGATGGCCTTTGACGACGCGCAAGACTAACACGCGGGCGCCCTGGCCCTGCCTGACCAGCAAGCTCAGTCTCTGCGCGGCCGACCCGTGCGGCGCCCATGGATTCACGAGATACCCAAGCGTTCCCGTTACGATCAAGCGCTAGGACAGCCATCGGCCCGGGCCAGCGCGGGAACATCGTTCGAGTCAACCGCGCCGGCAGGGCCTCAAGGAGCCAGGAGGGACACGAGGAGTGGGTGTGCTCTACAGCTTCGAGCAGCGTCTCGAACACCTCGTGACGGGTGCATTCGCGCGTGCCTTCCGCAGTGCAGTGCAGCCGATGGAGATCGCTGCCGCTTTGCAGCGCGAGGTGGACAACGGCGCTCAGATCCTGAGCCGCGATCGGCGCATCGTGCCCAACAACTTCATCATCGACCTGTCCCCCAGCGACTACGACCGTCTCTCGACATACGGCCAGACGCTCTCGAGCGAGCTCGCTTCGATGCTCCACGAGCACGCGCAGGAGCAGCACTATGTGTTCGCGGGCCCGGTCCAGCTGAGTTTTCAGCGCTTGACCGATCTGTCCACCGGACGCTTCCGCGTACGCAGTGCAGCAATGGCACAGGTCACACCGTCTCCGCGACAGGAGCGGTCCGACAATGCGATCAGCCGTGTCTCGGTGTTCCTCGAGATCGGCGGCACGCAGCACCCGCTGATCCCACCCGGAATCGTGGTGGGACGCGGCAGCACGGCTGATCTGCGCATCGATGACGCGGGAGTGTCGCGGCGCCACGTGGACTTCCGGGTCCAGACAAATCCGCCCGGCGCTCCCCCCGGCTCCTCGCCGGCAACCGTCATCGCGGTCGACCTGGGCTCGACCAACGGCACCACGGTTGACGGCCGTAGGGTCCAGCACGCAGCTCTGACAGACGGCTCCGTCGTCCAGATCGGCTCCACCCGCATCGTGTTGCGTATCACCGGCCTACCCGCTGCGCCGAGCAATCAGCCGTATGACGGACCAGCCCCTCCCTCCGGCGGATATCCGGAGACCTACCAGCCCTACTCGTCGCGCACCCAGGCGCCGAGTCACCACGAGGGTCGCTGAGCCATGGATGAGCTGACGCTGACGCTGATCAAGATCGGGTTTCTCGCCCTGCTCTGGCTGTTCGTCCTGTCCTCGGTCTCGGTCATCAAATCGGATATGTTCGGCGAACGGGTCGACGCCAGCCGATTGGCGACTGCAAAGGCCGGCAAGCCACCCAAGCCAGTCAAGCCAAGCAGACGCCAACGCAGCAACGCTCCCACGCGTCTGGTCATCAGCGAGGGTGCCAACGCGGGCATCACCGTCCCCCTCAGCGCTCAACCCATCCTGCTCGGGCGGGGCGCCGACGCCACGATCCGACTTGACGACGACTACGTATCCACTCGGCATGCGCGGTTCGTGCCCCACGGCGACGACTGGTACATCGAGGACCTCGGCTCGACCAATGGCACCTATATCGGCAGCCAGCGCATCACCACGCCCATGGTGGTCGCCCCCGGTGTGCAGGTTCGGCTCGGTAAGACGACCGCCGAGCTGAAGAAGTAGTCAATGGCCCTGGCTTTGCGCTACGGCGCAGTGACCGACGTCGGTCGGACTCGCAAAAAGAACGACGACTCAGGCTATGCCGGGCCGCACTTCCTGATGGTCGCCGATGGCATGGGTGGTGCGCCGGCAGGAGACCTGGCCTCTGCCGTCGCCATACAGACCATGCAGCGCCTCGACGAGCAACCGGCCGACGATCTGTTGGAATCTCTCGCGGGCGCCTTGCACCGCGCCAACGACCGCCTCGCAGAGCATCTCGAGGAGGACCCCTCCGTTGCCGGGATGGGCACGACGGTCACGGCTGCTCTCTTCGATGGCCAGCGCATCGGGGTATGTCATCTGGGCGACTCGCGTGGATATCTGTGGCGAGGCGGCGAGTTGCTCCGGATGACGCATGACCACACCTGGGT
>JACCZJ010000399.1 GCA_013696065.1 Nocardioidaceae bacterium | reverse complement strand
CGAGATGGTGACGGACGAAGACCGTGACTACATGTGGTCCGAGTACGCCAAGGACCCGCGGATGAAGGCCAACATCGGCATCCGCCGACGGCTTGCTCCGTTGCTCGCCAACGCCATCAACCAAATGGAACTCTTCACCGCGCTGTTGTTGTCGCTGCCGGGATCGCCTGTTCTCTACTACGGCGACGAGATCGGTATGGGCGACAACATCTGGCTCGGTGACCGCGACGGTGTGCGCACCCCCATGCAGTGGACCCCCGACCGCAACGCCGGTTTCTCCACCGCAACACCAGGCAAGCTGGCCCTCCCCATGGTGATGGACCCGGTGTTCGGATATCAGGCGGTCAACGTCGAGGCAGAGTTGGAGAACACCTCCTCGCTGCTGCACTGGACCCGACGCATGATCCACGCCCGCAAACAACACCCGGCCTTCGGGGTCGGAACCTTCACCGATCTTGGCGGCAGCAACCCCAGTGTTTTCTCGTTCAGCCGCGACTTCGGCGACGACACTGTGCTCTGCGTCAACAACTTGTCGCGATTCCCGCAACCCGTCGAGCTCGATTTGCGCCGCTGGGAGGGCAGTGACCCCATCGAGATGATCGGCCACGTCCAGTTTCCGCGGATCGGAGAGCTGCCCTATCTCCTGACGCTGACCGGCCACGGATTCTACTGGTTCTTGATCTCGCGATCCGAGGGGGCGCAACCGCGATGACGGCTGACCTGCACGAGCACCTGGCGACGTATCTCGTCAACCAACGCTGGTTCGGCGGCAAGGGCCGCACTTTTACCGTGGTGCATGTTCACGCGTTGCCCTGGCTGACGAGCGACGATGCGCGCGCCCGCTTCGAGATCGTGACGGTCGCTTATGACGACGGCGACCAGGACGCCTACCAGGTCCCCCTGGTCTATCTCGCCGAGCCGGATCCCGCGCTGGCCCATGCCTTGTTAGGCGATCTCAAGCACCCTGAGCTTGGCGACGTCGTCGCCTACGACGCCGTCCACGTCAAGAGCGTGACGGCGGCGATGCTGGGTTGCTTTCGGCAGGCCGAAGAAGGAGTACGGCGGCGGGCCGAAGAAGCAGTGCGGCGGCCGCCCGAAGACGTGCAGCGGCCGGCCGACCAGGAAGCGCAGGCGACCTTCGTGGTGGTCGAGGGGGCCGAGCTGCCGGACGATGCGGAGCAAGGCATCGTCAGCAGCGCCGATCAGTCGAACACCTCGGTCATCTACGGCGAGAGCGCCATCCTCAAGTTCTTTCGCCGAATCAGCGCCGGCGGCAACCCTGACATCGAGATCCACGCGGCCCTGACCCACCACAAGAGTGACCATGTCGCTGCCTTGCTGGGCTGGATCGAGGCGACGTGGGTGGATGGGGAGGGTCTCCACCACACCGGCCAGCTCGCCATGCTGCAGACCTTGTTGCGCACCGCCACCGACGGCTGGCAGCTGGCTCTCGCGAGCATGCGCGACCTCCTCATCGAGGAAGACCTGCACCCCGACGAGGTGGGCGGTGACTTCGCGGCTGAAGCCGAACGGCTTGGCGCTGCCACGGCCGACGTACACCTCGACCTGGCCGCGGTCTTCGAGGTGGGAACGTTGACCGCTGAGGATCAACGGCGTCGTGGCGGTGCCATGGTGGAGCGCCTCGACGCTGCGGTTGCTGCGGTTCCGCAGCTAGCGCAGTATGCCGACGCACTGCGGGATCACTTCGACGCTTTCGCGGCACTCAGCGAGCCCCTTCGGGTTCAGCGCATCCACGGTGATTTGCACCTCGGCCAGGTCCTGCGCACGGTGAAGGGGTGGAAGCTCATCGACTTCGAGGGTGAGCCAGCAAAATCTCTCCCCGAACGGGTAACCCTCGACTCGCAGCTGCGTGACGTCGCTGGGATGCTGCGGTCGTTCGACTATGCCGCTGCCGCGACGCTGCACCAATTCGGGCCAAGCGACCAGCTGAGCTATCGCGCCGACGAGTGGGTGCAACGCAACCGGCGGGCGTTCCTCGAGGGCTACTCCTCGGTGGCAGGCAACGACGAACCCTCGCAAGACCTGGTTCTGCGCGCCTACGAGATCGACAAAGCCGTATATGAGGCGCTGTACGAAGCCCGCAACCGGCCCACCTGGTTAGCGATTCCACTCGCAGCTATCGCACGTCTTGCCGCCGAAGAGGACTGATTATGACTGCTCAACCGATGCCTCGCCCGATTGCGTTAGCAGAGCTCAACCGACTGGTGTCCGGACAGCATGGGAGTCCGCATGACCTGCTCGGGCCGCACGTGGCCGACGGTGGGGTCACGATCAGGACGATGCGTCCGATGGCGACATCGGTGACCATCAAGGTCGGCGGAGCCGACGTGGCGATGACTCATGAGCATGAGGGCATCTGGGTCGGGGTGTTGGCTCAGGAGTCGGTCCCCGATTATCGACTCGAGGTCGACTACGAGGGGGTCGGCAAGCACACCGTCGACGATCCTTATCGTTTCCTGCCCACTGTGGGCGCGATGGATCAACACCTCATCAACGAGGGCCGCCATGAGCAGCTGTGGACGGTCCTGGGCTCGCATGTACGGAGCTATGAGACCCCCGAAAGTCCCGTCACTGGTGCGTCTTTCGCCGTATGGGCACCCAACGCGCGGGGCGTCCGCGTGACCGGCGACTTCAACTACTGGGACGGCCGAGCACATCCGATGAGGCAGTTGGGGTCATCCGGAGTGTGGGAGATTTTCATTCCTGGCGTCACGAACGGCACCCTGTACAAGTTCGAGGTGTGCGGCGCCGACGGCTCGTGGCGTGCCAAGGCGGACCCGCTAGCCCAGCACACGCAAGCCCCGCCCGAGCGGGCCTCGGTCGTCTTCAGCTCGTCCTACGAGTGGTCGGACGAGACGTGGATCGACAAGCGATCGGATCGCCCCGACCAGCAACCCATGAGTGTCTACGAGGTTCACCTCGGGTCTTGGCGCAAAGATCGCAGCTACCGCCAGCTCGCCGATGAGCTCGTGGCCTATGTGTCGGAACTCGGCTTCACCCACGTGGAGCTGCTGCCGGTGATGGAGCACCCGTTCGGCGGCTCGTGGGGCTACCAGGTGACGTCGTACTTCGCACCGACTGCTCGCTTCGGCGACCCAGACGATCTGCGTTTCCTGATCGACCGTCTGCATCAGGCCGGCATCGGCGTCATCCTCGACTGGGTTCCGGCGCACTTCCCCAAGGACGACTGGGCTCTGGCCCGGTTCGACGGGACGCCGCTGTATGAGCACGCCGACCCGGCCCGCGGCGAGCATCCCGAGTGGGGCACGTACATCTTCGACTTCGGGCGCGCCGAGGTGCGCAACTTCCTGGTCGCCAACGCCGTGTTCTGGTTGGAGGAGTTCCACGCCGACGGGCTGCGTGTCGATGCGGTCGCCTCGATGCTCTACCTCGACTATTCCCGCGAGGATGGCGAGTGGACGCCGAACGTCCACGGCGGCCGAGAGAACCTCGAGGCGGTGACGTTTCTGCAGGAGTTCAACGCCACCTGCTATCGGCGGGTTCCCGGCTCGATCACGATTGCCGAAGAATCCACCGCGTGGCCCGGTGTCACGCGTCCGACCCATGTCGGCGGCCTCGGGTTCGGCTTCAAATGGAATATGGGCTGGATGCACGATTCCCTCGGCTACATGAGCCTGGATTCGATCTACCGCCAGTACCACCACCATCAAATGACGTTCTCGATGATGTACGCCTATGGCGAGAACTACGTCTTGCCGATTTCGCACGACGAGGTCGTGCATGGCAAAGGATCGCTGTTGCGCAAGATGCCCGGTGACCGCTGGAAGCAGCTGGCCAATGTCCGCGCCTACTTCGCGTACATGTGGGCGCACCCCGGCAAGCAGCTGCTGTTCATGGGCAGCGAGTTCGCCCAGGAGTCTGAGTGGGCTGAGGGCCGGGAACTCGACTGGTGGCTACTCGACCACATCGAGCACCGAGGCGTTCACGACCTGGTCGGGGACCTCAATCGGATGTATGTCGAGAACCAGGCACTGTGGTCGCTGGACCAGGATCCGCGCGGCTTCAGCTGGATCGACGCCAATGACAACAGCAACAACATGTTCAGCTTTTTGCGCACGGGCGCCGATGGCTCCCACGTCGCCTGCGTGGCCAACTTCGCCGCCGTCCCCCACCATGACTACCGGGTCGGGCTGCCGGAAGCGGGCGACTGGGACGAGATCGTCAACACCGATGCGGCGTCCTACTCCGGCTCTGGCATCGGAAATCTGGGAACGGTCAAATCCGAGGAACTGTCGTGGCACGGTCGGCCGGCGTCGGCCTTCGTACAGGTGCCGCCGCTTGCCACGTTGTGGCTGCGGCTGGCTCCGGAGGCTGCCACCCAGCCAACCTCGACCGCTCCTTAGGATTTACGTTATGACGGTTCCGCAGTTCTCGCGCCCCGGCGCCATCGACCTCTCCGCCTTCCGCAAGCCGAATCCCCCCGCATCAGCTGTCCCCGGCGGACCGTCGAGCTCCGGTGGTTCTTTCGCTTTCGATGTCGTCGGAGAGCAATCCCTGCGTTCCGACGTGGTCGAGCGTTCGATGTCGGTCGTCGTCTTGGTGAGTTTCTGGTCGGAGGTCGCTCCCGGTGCTGCTGAAATCAATGCAACGCTGACGAGGCTGTCAACCGAGTTCGCTGGTCGCTTCCTGCTGGCCAAGGTCGATGTGGGCAGTCAGCCTGAGCTGGCACAGGCGCTCGGCATACCTCAGGTCCCGCTCGTGGTCGCGGCGCTGCGCGGACAGCTCGCGCCACTGCTGCAAGAGCCGCTGCCCGAGGCCGAGATGCGCGCAGTCATCGAGCAGGTTCTCCAGGCCGCCGCCGCCAACGGGATCACGGGAGCAGCCGCTCCCATGGGTCCCACGGTCGAGGACTCGCCGGACGACGACTCCGCTGAGCCGGAGCCAAGGTATGCAGCCGCCGAAGCGGCCCTGCTGGCAGGCGACCTCGACGCTGCGATCGCAGGCTATTTAGAAGCGCTGCAGGCTGCGCCGGGTGACCCAGAGGCCTCCCTCGGGCTAGCCCAGGCTCAGCTGCTCAAGCGCACGGAGGGCGTCGACCCTGCCAGCGCCCGCCAAGCTGCGACACAGCGCCCAGATGATGTGGCCGCTCAGACCATGCTGGCCGACCTCGATCTCCTCCAGGGAAGCATCGACGACGCCTTTAGCCGCCTGATCGAGCTGGTACGCCGCTCTGCGGGAGACGAACGAGACGCCGCCCGCAAACACCTGGTACAGATGTTCCTCGTCGTGGGAGACGACGACCCCCAGGTCCTCAAAGCCCGCCAGTCCCTCGCCAACGCCCTCTTCTGACGTCACGAGCCACCTGGCCCGACCGCGGGTGTGATCGCTTAGGATCCTGGCGGCTCAGCTCTGAGCTAGAAGCGTGCCGGCTCCCTGTACTCTCCCCATTCTGCGCGCAACGCATCACAGATTTCACCCAGCGTCGCTTCGGCCCGGACAGCGTCAAGCATCACCGGGATGAGGTTTGCCTGCGAACGGGCCAGCACCGACAAGTCTTCGAGGGCAGCCTTGACAGCAGCGTCGTCGCGGGCCGTCCGCCGCTCACTCAGCTCTTGCACCTGCTCGACCTCGACCTGGTGCGAGACGCGCATGACCTCGAGTTCGCCGGAGATCGTGGAGGTGTGGCAGTTGACGCCCACCACCAACTTGTCGTCCTTTTCGAGCGCAACCTGATATCGGAAGGCGGACTCTGCGATCTCGGACATGAACCAACCGTCCTCGATCCCGCGCAGGATGCCCGACGCCATCGGCCCGATCTCGTGCTGGCGTTCGTCGCCGCCACCCATGTGCTTTATCTTGGCGAAGATGGCTTCAGCCTCGGCCTCGAGCTTGTCGGTCAGGGCCTCGACATACCAAGAACCGCCCAACGGGTCAGCCACGTTGGCAACTCCCGTCTCTTCCATCAACACCTGCTGGGTACGAAGCGCGATCTCGGCCGACTGCTCGGTCGGCAAGGCGAGAGTCTCGTCCAGCGCGTTCGTGTGCAGGGAGTTGGTGGCGCCCAGCACGGCAGCCAACGCCTCCACCGCGGTGCGCACCACGTTGTTGTAAGGCTGCTGTGCGGTCAGCGACACCCCGGCGGTCTGGGTATGGAAACGCAGCCACTGCGCCCTGTCCGTCTTGGCGCCATAGACGTCTCGCATCCACCGGGCCCAGATGCGACGGGCTGCCCTGAACTTGGCGATCTCCTCGAAAAAGTCGATATGGGCATCGAAAAAGAACGAGAGCCCGGGCGCGAAGACGTCCACGTCGAGACCACGGGAGAGCCCGAGTTCGACATAGCCGAAGCCGTCGGCCAAAGTGAAGGCAAGCTCCTGGGCGGCGGTCGAGCCAGCCTCGCGGATGTGGTAGCCCGAGACACTGAGTGGTTTGTACGCGGGGATGTGCTCCACGCAATACTCCATCAAGTCACCGATCAGCCGCAAATGCGGTTCAGGCCCGAACAGCCACTCTTTTTGCGCGATGTACTCCTTGAAGATGTCAGTCTGGAGGGTGCCGTCGAGCTTGGAGATGTCGGCGCCTTGGCGCTCGGCGGCCACCAGATACATGCAGAAGACCGGTATGGCCGGCCCCGAGATGGTCATCGAGGTGGTGACATCTTCGAGGGGTATGTCGGCGAACAGAATCTCCATGTCGGCCGCCGAGTCGACCGCAACACCACAGTGGCCGACCTCCCCCAGCGCTTTGGGGCTGTCGCTGTCGTAGCCCATCAGTGTCGGCATGTCGAAAGCCACAGACAGTCCCCCACCGCCGTGGCCGAGAATCATCTTGTAGCGCTCGTTGGTCTGGCGCGCGTTGCCGAAGCCGGCGAACTGCCGAATCGTCCAGGTGCGACCGCGGTATCCGGTGGCATAGAGCCCACGCGTGAAGGGGAACTCCCCCGGCCAACCAATCGCGTCGAAGTTGGGGTAATCGTGATCGTCGGGGGGGCCATAGACCGGCTGCACCGGCAGTTGGGACAAGGTGGTGAAGTCGGCTTCGCGGATGCGGGAACGGCTGTATTGCGCGCTCCACCTGGCGCGACCGGCAGCCGTTCGCGCCGCGTCGTCGCCGGGGTGCGACTCACGGGGTCTGCCGCTCGGCACAGGCGTGCTCACATGTCCTCCGCGGCGATAGGTAAGCCTTCGGTCTGGATACCGGCTGTCAGCCTACGTCGCGGACAAGGCGTCCAAGGTCGCTTCACGCGGTGATGCGGTCGATCTTGGTGTGATAACGCTGCCCCATCTTGCCGCCGAGGAAGGCCGCAAGCAGGGTGCCGAGAACCACTGCTGCCAAGGCGATGAGGCCCGCCGTCGCGATCTCGTCGGTCGGGAAGGGGATGTTGGGCAAGTTGACCCGGTCGAAGATGTCGTACTCCTGACCGAACAGGATGCCCAATCCGACCGCAAGTGCTGATACCACCAGACCGATCAGCCAGACGCCTAGCCCCTGCCGGCCGCCGTCGTAGCGCGACATCCTGCCTGCCACGTAGCCCCCCGCAAAGTAGGCGATCATCAAGACCACCAGCAGGCCGATGCCGGTGGCGATCCCGACATCGCCGGCTTGGCGCTCGGCGTCGGACTGGGTGAAATTGAGCGATTCGCCGACAGCAGCCGCGATAGCCCCGGCGATGCTGGCCAGCAATACGGTCAAGGCGATGGCCACCAGCCAGCCGAAGATGGCGGCACCCCAGTTGAAACCTCCGTACTCGTCGCGCCGAAGGCTTTCGGACTCGACGTACTCGGCCTCATGACGATGCCGCATATCCTCGAGCTCACGGCGGGCGACATCGCGTTCTTCTGTGCGCTCACGCACTTCGCGCTCGTGGTCTAGCTGGTTGTCGAGGGACGTGGCCCCCGGGGTCGGCGTCGTCGAGGTGCGCGTCTCCGTAGTGGTGTCACGAAGAGACTCGGTCGAGGTGGCGCCGGCAGATTCCGTCGGGGAGTCGCCCAGATGGCTCGGGGTGTGGCTGGAGGCGACGTCGGGAGGGGGATCCCCTGCGGAGGTGCTGCCTGCCTCACCCAGGGACGGATCTCCCGGTGGGCGGCCGGTGGCGTCGGTCATGACATCTCCTTGATTTCAGTGGCGGTTGCCCGCCATACATCGTCGACTGCGTTCGGGGAGAGCGCCGGATTCGCGTTGCAAACCCCAAGGCGCCTTTCCCGTACCCGTGACGGTTCCATACTAAACCAGCTGAGAGCTGTAACACGTCAGTTTGACGGCCCCGGCACGGCTGACCTGCGGGACGTGCTACAGCGCGGATCTACGCAGCCCAGACCGCTGCACAATGCGTTGAATCGTCAGATCTCGCTGGTCCGGCTTACCTACATATCGGATGTCGCGAAGCCCCTGTTCTTGAGCCGCGGATTCGAAGACGAAGTGGCCGTAGTCGAGAATGCGTCCGAGGAGGGGCTTTTCCACAGTGATATCGAGGATGCGGGAGATCGGCATGGTCGCGAGTCTGCGGCCAAAGACTCCCCGCACTCTGAATACGCGCATGTTGGTAATCACGAAACGGTCCATGTGTTCGCTGAGCGACAGCCAGGATGCGTGCGTGCCCAAAAGCGCGGAGATCAAGAGCGGCAGCCAGCCGATATTCACGTCACTCACCAAGAACAAGACGAAGAAAACGACCGCGCAGACAAGCTCCACGACCGGCCGCCAATAGACAACCCAATGGTGGCGAACCTCGTCGATCACGACCTCGCCTTCGTCAGCGAGCAGGTGCGAGGCTATATCTGGATCAGCGAAGGTCCGCTGGAACCATCCCGCCATGGGGCAGTATCAGTTGCCGAGAGCGGTGAAGAAACGGCCGACGGCCTTCAGCCCTTCGACGACCGCATCGAAAGCAGTCCTGATGGCTCCCGCCGCGTCCTCGGGCTGAGTAAGCAGATAGAACGCGGCGAACCCGATGACCAGCAAGGTGACGCCCTTCTTGGCAACGTCAGTCATGTTTCCTCCCTGGTCTGTTGATCACACGGCATACGTCGCGATCCTGCCCCCAATGTCTACCAAATGCCAGACCCGTGCCGAGCGAGGCGCGCCGCATCAGAGGGCGTCGAGCAAGCGGTCGGCCGCGGTATAGGGGTCGAGCCGAGCTCTCGCGACCTGCGCGGCCAGTGAGTCCAGGTCGCCATGTCCGTGCACGTCACCGAATCGCTGCCGCAGAGCGGTCATGGCGATGGCTTCGACCTCGTCCCTGGCACGCCGGGCCCTGCGCACGGTGAGCTCCCCCGTGTCCCGCAGACTCTCGCGGTGTTTGGCAATCGCCTCGGCCAGCTCATCGATGCCTTGGCCGGTCTGCGCGACTGTCTTGACGATCGGCGCTCTCCAATGCCCAGGTATCGCCCCCAAACTCAAGACTGATCTCAGATCGCGCACGACCTGATCAGCGCCGTCGCGATCGGCTTTGTTGACGACATACACGTCGCCGATCTCCAGGATGCCCGCCTTGGCAGCCTGGATGCCGTCGCCCATCCCCGGCGCCAGCAAAACCAACGTCGTGTCTGCGAGTCCGGCGATGTCGACCTCGCTTTGGCCCACCCCGACGGTCTCGATCAACACGACGTCGCAGCCGGCCGCATCAAGCACCCGGAGCGCCTGCGGAGTCGCCCACGCCAGGCCGCCGAGATGGCCTCGGCTGGCCATCGACCTGATGTAGACGGCGGGATCTGTCGCGTGGTCCTGCATCCGCACGCGATCTCCGAGCAAGGCCCCCCCGGAGAAGGGCGACGACGGGTCGATGGCTAGCACGCCAACGCGCTGCCCCTGCCCCCGCAGGGAACCCACCAACGCAGAGGTGGCGGTCGACTTGCCGACTCCCGGTGAGCCGGTGATTCCGACGATGTGAGCGTGACCGGTGTAGGGCGTCAGTCGCTCGGACACCTCACGCAAGGCCGGTGATGCATCTTCGACCAGTGAGATGAGCCGACCGACGGCCCGGGCATCTCCTGCGCGTGCGCGGATGACCAGCTCGCCTACGCTCCACTGTCCACGAAGGGCGTGCCTCACGAGGCGGCAGGCAACGTCTGGATGGGGATCGAGATACCTGCCTCCCTTCGCCCTCGCGCCGACCCACTGTCAACATCCACGTTGAGCAGAGTACTCAGCGACCGATCCGATGCCATCGCCCCGCCTCCTCACCATGGACGTGGGTGTCGAGCCGGTCACACCCTCTGGAGTGAACCTCGAAAACCCGCCACGATGGAGCCCATGTTTCCTTCCGATCTCATCACCGCAATAGACCACGTGGGTTTGGCTGTTGCCGACCTTGACGAGGCCATCGACTTCTACCGAGAACACTTCGGCTTCGCTCTGCAGCATCAGGAGGTCAACGCCGAACAGGGGGTGCGCGAGGCGATGGTGTCCGTAGGGGCTTCCGGGGTCTGTCTGCAGCTGCTGGCGCCGCTATCGGCGGCTTCACCTATCGCAAAGTTCCTCGAACGGTCGGGGCCGGGCATGCAGCAGCTCGCCTACCGTGTGACGAGCATCGAAAGGGCCATGGCAGCGGTGCGCGCCACCGGTTTGCGCCTTCTGTACGACGAACCGCGCCGGGGCACCGCCGGGAGCCGGATCAACTTCATTCATCCCAAAGACGCAGGTGGCGTGCTGGTTGAGTTGGTCGAACCGGCGCCACCCGACATCGAGCCCGACGGGGACTCCGCTCTGGCGCGGTGATTCGCGCCAAGGGTGCTGGAGGCTCTGTCGCCTCGAGGCGAGGTAGTCTGCTGTCACCAGTTGAGGGTCCTCGCGCACGCCCTCGCTCGACCATGATTGAGGTGTCTCCACCCGTGACCGATCACCCTGGTTCTCCGCCGCCTGGGCTCTCGTTCTTCGATGAGCCGACAGAGGTTCAGCCCACGCAGTCTCTGCCGGGGCCTGCCGCCCCAGATGACGACACCCGCGCCATCCCTGCCGTGCAGCCAGGCCCGCACCCACCTGCCTCGCCGACGTCCCCACCGGGCGTCACGACCGCGCCAGCGCCGCCGAGGAGCTCAGCGGATCAGGGGCCCGACATGGCGCCGCCAGCCTTTGCCGTCGTACGGCGAGGTGGCTACGACAAGGTTGCAGTCGACGCCTTCGTTTCACGATACGAGCAGGAAGGCGCCGCCAGGGCCAACGCTGCCGCCTCTGCTCGCCAGCGAATCGCCCAGCTGAATGCGCAGCTGGCGGCGCAGTCGGAGCGCCTCTCCGAACAGGAGACACCCACCTACTCCGGTCTCGGCCGCCAGGCCGCCGCTATCTTGCACATGGCCGAGGAGCAGGCCGCCGCTGTGACAGCCAGCGCCCAACAGGCGGCTGCAGAATCACGGCAGTACATGCTGCTCGAAGCCGCTGCACTCAAGGCTGACGCCGAAAAGGAAGCATCAGACATACGCAGCGTCCAATTAGCCGAAATTGACGAGCACCGCAGCACCGTGCTGACTCAGGTCGAACAGGAGCGGTCGCTCGCCCAGGCGGAGGCGGCCGACATCCTGGCCTCCGCAAAGCGTGAGGCGGACCAGCTCAGGTTGGCTTCGCAGCAGCAGGCCAACGCCCAGCTCTCAGGGGCCAAACGCGAAGCGGAGCAAGCCCGCGCGGCCGCCGACCGCGAAGCTGCCGAGGCACGGCGCCTGCTGGCCGTCGAAAAGGAGCGAATGACCAAGGAAGCCGCCGAGAGGCACAGCTCTGCCACGGGCGAGACGGCGCGCCTCGTCGACGAGGCCGAAGCTCGGGCACGAGCAGCAGAAGACCGGACTCGGCAGGCGATAGCCACCGCGACCAAGCACCGAGAACAAGCAGTCGGCGAGGGAGAAAGAGCGCTCACCCGCTCCCGACGCGAGGCCGAACAGATCGTCAGCGCCGCGCGCAAGCAAGCCGAGCAGATCGTGACCCACGCGACGGCAGACGCCGCTCGACGACAAACCGCTGCTCGCTTCGAGGTCGACGCGCTGCAAAAGAGACGCGATGGGATCGTGGCTCAGCTGGGACAGTTGCGCGATCTCGTGGCCAGCTTCACCACCGGCGAGGACATCGTGGCTGAACACTCCGGCGCCGCCCAGACACAGCAAGAGGCTCAATCGCGCGGCTGAGCTGAGCGTAGAGCCTCAGCGACTTCGCACCGAGGGTCCGGGCCGTATGACAGGGTGTGCTCATGTCAGAGGCCGATAACGAGCCAGCTCGCAGCGCAGAAGCAGCTCGCACCACGGAAGAGGAAACCGGCGTAGGCGGCTCCTCCAGCGTCACTTCCCTCGACCCCGACTCGCCGGTCGTCGTAGACGAGCTCTTGATCCACCCCGACGAGGCTCCGGACACGAACTCCGACACCCCCTTCGGTGAACCGGGGGCGCCAGTGTCGCGCCGGGCCCCCTTCTACATCGGGTTTCTCGGGGCGCTCGGCGCGGTGACTGGTCTCGCGCTGATGTTGGGGTTGCAGAACATCCGGCCGGTGCTCGTGCTTGTCTTGGTCTCCGCTTTCCTTGCCGTTGGCTTGAACCCGCTCGTCGAATGGTTCATGCATCGAGGCATCCGACGCCGGTGGTCGGTGCTCATCGTCACGGTGGGCGTGGTCGTCGTCTTGACCTTGTTCATGGTCACGCTCGTGCCTGTGCTGCAAGAACAAATCAGAGCCCTCATCGCGACTGCGCCTCGCTGGCTTGGAGAGCTCGAACGAAACTCGACAATCCTCGGTCTGGACAAGAAGTATCAGGTCATCGGCACGGTCAAGGAGAAACTTCAGGACCCCGACCTGGCCAATACGGCCTTCGGCAGCTTGTTCACCGTGGGTCTAGCCGTCCTGACTGCCCTCTTCAACGCCTTCTTGATCTTCGTGCTGACCCTGTATTTCCTCGCGGCGCTTCCCGAAATCAAACGAGCCTGCTTCTCCCTGGCACCGGCGTCACGTCGCACGCGGGTGACCTATCTCGGTGACGAGATCCTGCGACGCGTGGGTGGCTACGTGGCCGGGGCTTTCGTGGTGGCGCTTACGGCTGGCATCACGTCGTTCATCTTCTTGGAGGTCGTGGGCCTCTCGGAGTATGCCCTCGCGCTTGCTCTTGTGGTCGCCATACTCGACTTCATTCCGTTGATCGGGGCCACCATCGGTGCCGCGGTGGTGACGCTCATCGGGTTCGCCGAGTCTTTATCGGTCGGCATTGCCTGCGCCGTCTTCTTTGTGATCTACCAACAGGTGGAGAATTACTTGATCTACCCGCGAGTCATGCGGTCCTCGGTTCAAGTCCCTGGTGTAGTCACGGTGATCGCCGTCTTGATCGGGGGCAGCTTGCTCGGCGTGGTCGGCGCCTTGCTCGCGATCCCCACCGCAGCCGGATTGCTGCTGCTCATCCGTGAGGTCTGGCTCCCGAAACAAGAAGCGTCGTGATCGACCTCATGTGTCGTCGGTGACGAGCTGAGGCGCGCTGAGAGTCATCTCGCCGTCCCAGGTGGCTGGCAACGGCGCTGCTGCCGGATTGATCTTGGCCACGATCAGGTCGAGCACCTTGTCGGACTGACCAACCCATAGGTGTTTGCCCGCTGCGACATCAACCACCTCGCATTGAGGTACGGCGACGAACCGGTCGCGCGCCTCGGCAGGTCGCAGGTAGTCGTCGTACTCGGGCACGATCGCGATCAGCTTTTTGCCGCTCTCGCGCCAGTGCTCGAGGTGACTGTCCTGCGCATAGCGCAGCGGCGGTGACAACAAGATAGCCCCCACCACAGCGGGGTCATTTCCATACATCAACGCCAAGTCCGTGCCGAAGGACCAGCCCACCAGCCAAATCTGCGGCAACCCGGCGAACTCGGCGTACTCGATGACGGACGCGACGTCATAGCGTTCGCCTTGCGCATCATCAAATTCGCCTTCGCTTTTACCCTGCACGCTTGCTGTCCCGCGAGTGTTCAAGCGGAGTACGGCGATCTCAGCCAGCGCAGGCAGCCGTGCAGCCGCCTTGCGGAAGATCTGGCTGTCCATCATGCCACCGTGAGTGGGCAGAGGGTGCAGGCAGATCATTGTGGCGACGGCGTCTCCGCTCGGGGGCAGAGCCAGCTCGGCGACAAGCTTCAAGCCGTCCGCCGTCTCCAGGCTCAGCGGCTCGCGTCGTGCAGGCAGGACAGAGTTGGGCCGGATCCTCTGGGCGGTCATCGCTCAGGTATCCGGGTGTTCTCGAAAGCCGCGGCCTGACGTACGACCGACATAGCCAGCGACCACGAGTTGCTCGAGCAGCGGCTCCGGAGCGAATTCCGGCTCACCAGTTTCTCGAAACACCGCACGCTGGACCATGAGAGCCATGTCGAGACCGAGTGAATCCAGCACCTCGAAGGGGCCCATCGGAAGCGCACAACCGGCCTTCATCGCCAAATCGATGTCATCGGCATCCGCATACTGCGCATCAAGCATCCGAACGGCGTCGTTGAGATAGGGGATGAGCAACGCATTGACCAAGAAGCCCGCTCGGTCCTTGCACGACACCGGCTGCACGCCGCCTTGTGCAACCATCGAGCGCACTGCTTCTGAGACCTCGGGATGGGTCGCGACACTCGTGACCACTTCTACGACCTGGCTCGGCTTCACCACATCGCAGAAGTGCAGCCCGACGACTTCGTGCGGTCTGCTCGTCACCGCGGCTACCTCGATAACCGTCATCGACGAAGTGGTGGTCGCGAGGATGGCGCCCTCTCGACATACAGTGTCCAACTCGGCAAACAGGGCAGTCTTGGTGTCCAAGTCATCTGCTACGGCCTCGACGACCAGATCGACCGACGCGAGTTGATGCAGTCCCGCGTTCGCATCGAGCACGTGCGTTACTTCCAGGCCAGACGCCGTGAGCAGGTGAGATGCCTCGGCTGCCAGTGGCCCTGTTCCGACGACTCCCGCCCGTGCGAGGGATCGTCCGCCGCGAGCCGTAGAGTCTGTGCTCGGCGTTTGGGCGTCGTCCACCACCACGGGGCTGTGGGCTTCCTCGTAGGTGTAGAAGCCACGTCCAGTCTTTCGACCAAGCAACCCGGCGGTGACCAGGTGCTTCAGGATGGGCGCGGGAGCGTGCAGTCGGTTGCGCCCCTGGCGATACATCGTGTCGAGGACCTGATGCGCCGTGTCCAGCCCGATCAGGTCGAGGAGTGCGAGCGGGCCCATGGGGTAGTTGCATCCCAACCGCATGGCCGTGTCGATGTCTTCTCGTGTCGCATGGTGGCTCTCATACATAGCCATCGCGTGGTTGAGATAGCCGAACAACAGTGCATTGCCGATGAATCCAGCCTTGTCGTCCACCGCCACCGGGCTCTTGCCGATCTTACGAGCGAGTTGCTCTACGGCGCTCAAGACCTGTGGCTGCGTCACCACCGTGGCGATGACCTCGACGAGCCGCTGGACAGGAGCCGGATTGAAGAAGTGCATGCCGACGACGCGGTGAGGATAAGCAGTGGCCGACGAGAGTTCGGTGACCGAAAGCGATGAGGTGTTGGTGGCGAGCACGGCGTCTGGCCGCACCACCTTGTCCAGCGCCTGGAAGATCGCTTGCTTCACCTCCAAGCTCTCCACGACAGCTTCGACGACGAGGTCGCACTCGCCCAATTCGTCCATGTCAGTGACGAAACGCACCCGGCCCATAATCTGGGCTTGCTCGACTTCGGTGAGCTTGCCACGCTTGAGTGCTCGGTCGGTGGACTGCTGCATGTGGGCGCGTCCGCTCTCCAGCTGCTCATCGGTCTGCTCGAGGGCCACGACCTGGCATCCGCTGCGCGCAAACACTTCAGCGATGCCGGCTCCCATCGTCCCCAGTCCGACCACACCTACCGTCGTTATCTCTTCAGGCATGGTGGCGAGTCTCCCATGTGCGGGTTTGCCGCGCGGGTCCGCCCCGACCGATAGGTAGGCTCACGTGTCGTGCGCCTCGTCATTGCCCGTTGCCAGGTCGACTACGCAGGACGGCTCACAGCTCATCTGGCCTTCGCCACGAGATTGCTCATCGTCAAGTCCGACTCCTCGGTGCTCATCCACTCCGACGGCGGCTCCTACAAACCTCTCAACTGGATGTCGCCTCCCTGCTCCATGGTCGAGGATCACGACGAAAAAGGCCACCTCGAATGGCTGGTCGAGGGGAAAAGCGGCGATACCCTGCGGATCGTGATCGAGGCCGTCATCAGCGACTCGACATACGAGCTGGGCTTCGACCCCGGCCTCCAAAAGGACGGGGTCGAGAAGCACCTGCAGGAGTTGCTGGCCGAGCACCCGGCATCGCTGATGGAAGGCCTGACGCTCGTGCGTCGGGAGTTTCCCACCGCCATCGGACCGGTCGACCTCCTGTGCCGAGACGTCAAGGGCGCCTCGGTTGCGGTCGAGGTCAAGCGTCGCGGCGGGATTGATGGGGTCGAGCAGTTGAGTCGCTATCTGGAGTTGCTGAATCGAGATCCACTGCTGGGTCCGGTCCAAGGGTTGCTCGCAGCACAGGAAATCAAGCCGCAGGCCAGAGTGCTAGCCCAGGACCGCGGAATTCGCTGCGTGACCGTCGACTACGACCTGTTGCGCGGCATGGACGATCCCAGCGCCAGACTGTTCTGACGCGGCCCCTCTAGGATGCTGGTAAAGGCGAGGAGCCGGACCCTTTCGGGTGCCGGCTCCTCGCTTTATGGTCTGGCCGTCAGGCCACCCCCTTGCTTGACTAGCGGTTGGTGTCGCCGTCGGTGGTGCCTGTGTGGCCGACGTCACCCTCGGCTTCGATGCGCTCCTTGCGAACCTCGTCGGTCACGGTCTCGTCGTGGACCTCGGTCTCCGTGCTGAGGCGGACCCGCTCGACTGGCTTGACCTCTTTGGCCACCACCGGCACCTCTTCGGTCAAGGTGACGACGTGCTCTTCTTCGCTGATGGCTGGACCATCGGTGGCCGCGTCATAGTTGGCGTCCGTGATCGGCTCGTGCTCGAGCACTGCCTTTTCCTTGCGGACAGGGACGCTGACGTTGACCTGCTCGGTTTCGACGTACTTGCGCAACCGAGCGCGACCTGCTTCGCGCTTTTCGGTACCGACACTCAGCTGCTCCTCGGAGCGAGTCATGGCGTCATCGTTGCTGTCCGTGCGGTCACTGACCTCACGGGTGTCGGTGGAGTAGTCGGTTGTGGAGACGGTTTCGGAAGTCTCGTAGGTGTCGGTGTAGGCGACTCCGTAGTAGTCGTAAAGCTGCTGCTCTTCCTCGGGTGAGAGGTGACCGTCGTCGGGGTTGACGCTTGGCGCGTCCTTGATTCGGTCCTTGTCGAAGGGCAGCGTGAGCTGGTCACCGTTGTAGGAGGCGCCGGAGATCGGCACGAAGTTTTCGCTCATGCCGAAGAGCCCGGTGTTGACTGTGGCGAAGACGGGTTCGCCGGTCTGGTCATCGAGGAAGATCTGGCCGACGCGGCCGATCTTGTCCCCGCCTGGCCCGTAGGCGTCCGCGCCGACTGCCTGCTGTACTTGATCCTGACTGAGCATATGCAATCTCCTCTGAACAAGAGTAGTTCTGGTGCACGATGCGGGCCAG
>JACCZJ010000367.1 GCA_013696065.1 Nocardioidaceae bacterium | reverse complement strand
CTGGCAGACTGCGGGCGCGACGCCGACGGCGCAGTCGTCGTCGACAAGGTCGTCGGTATCGAGGCTCGGGGGTTCATCCTCGCTGCTCCGGTGGCGCTGGCTCTGGGCACGGGTTTCGTGCCGGTTCGCAAGGTCGGCAAGTTGCCGGGGCCGACCCATCAGGAGACCTATGCACTCGAGTACGGCGAGGCCACCCTCGAGGTACACCAGGACGCATTCAACACCGGCGACCGGGTGCTCGTCATCGATGACGTGCTGGCGACGGGAGGGACGATCCGTGCAACCGGATCTCTGGTCGAGCGGTGTGGCGCCATGGTGACCGCCATCGGGGTGCTGATCGAGCTCGGGTTCCTGGGGGGTCGGGAGGCGTTGCGCCCCCACGCCGTATCAGCCTTGATGACTGCGTGACCTCCCGACGACATTGACTAGCGGACGACACGCGAAGCGAAGCCCTAGACTGGAATGTGCAGCCGAGGAATGAGGAGTGACGCGTGAGCGACGAGCTTGCCACTCCGGCTGCCGAAGAGTCGGTGGCCGTGGAGAGTGCTGGCGCGCCCACACGGATGCTCACGCGCTTGGCGAGGATAGGCGGGCGCACGGCATCGGCTGACCCGGTGCTCGAGCCCCTGTTCCGCATCGTCAAGAACACCCACCCCAAGACCGACCTCGCGATCATCGAAAAGGCCTACCGGATCGCGGAGCTCCACCATCGCACGCAAAAACGCAAGAGCGGCGACCCCTACATCACGCATCCGCTCGCGGTGACCCAGATCCTCGCCGAGCTGGGCATGACCGCGCCCACGCTGTGTGCCGCGCTGCTGCACGACACGGTGGAAGACACCTCCTACACCCTGGAGCAGTTGATCAAGGACTTCGGTGAGGAGGTCGGGCTCCTGGTCGACGGTGTGACCAAACTGGAGAAGGTCAAGTACGGCGATTCAGCTCAAGCCGAGACGATCCGCAAAATGATCGTGGCGATGAGCAAGGACATCCGAGTCCTGGTCATCAAATTGGCCGATCGCCTCCACAACATGCGCACTTTGCGGTTCCTCCGCCAGGAGAAGCAAGCGAGCATCGCCAGCGAGACTCTCGAGATCTACGCTCCGCTGGCTCACCGGCTCGGCATGAACACCATCAAGTGGGAACTCGAAGACCTGGCTTTCGCCACCCTGCACCCCAAGATCTACGACGAGATCGTCCGCCTGGTGGCCGAACGCGCGCCAGCACGTGACGAGTTCATGGCAACGGTCGTCGACCAGGTCCAAGCCGACCTGCGTAGCGCCAAGATCACGGCCACCGTGACCGGGCGTCCCAAGCACTACTACTCGATCTATCAGAAAATGATCGTGCGAGGTCGTGAGTTCACCGACATCTACGACCTCGTCGGCATCAGGATCTTGACCGAATCGCTGCGTGACTGCTACGCGGTCCTCGGCGTATTGCACGCTCGCTGGAATCCCGTTGCTGGTCGTTTCAAGGACTTCGTCGCCATGCCGAAGTTCAACATGTACCAGTCGCTGCACACGACCGTCATAGGCCCGGGGGGCAAGCCAGTCGAGCTTCAGATCCGCACCTTCGACATGCACCGCAGAGCTGACTACGGGGTTGCCGCGCACTGGAAGTACAAGGAAAACGGACGAAACGGCGTGAACACCGGCCGTCCCCTCCACGGCTCGTCGAAGGGGGTGGGGTCGACGACCGGGGACATGACGTGGGTGCGTCAGCTGGTCGACTGGCAAAAGGAAACCGAAGACCCGGGGGAGTTCCTCGACTCACTGCGGTTTGAGATCAGCTCGGCGGAGGTCTATGCCTTCACCCCGCGCGGTCAGGTGGTCGCACTACCGACCGGCTCAACACCCGTCGACTTCGCCTACTCCATCCACACCGAGGTGGGGCATCGATGCATCGGCGCGCGGGTCAATGGCCGACTCGTGCCGCTGGAGTCCCAGCTCGACAACGGTGACGTCGTGGAGATCTTCACCTCCAAGGCCGAGACCGCCGGGCCAAGCCGCGACTGGTTGACCTTCGTCAAGAGTCCCCGCGCGCGCAACAAGATAAAGCAGTTCTTCACCAAAGAGCGGCGCGAAGAGGCAATCGAGCAAGGCAAGGAAGCCCTGGTGCGCATCATGCGACGCGAGGGCTTGCCCCTCCAGCGGATGCTCACCCACGAGACACTCGCCGTGGTGGCCTCAGAACTCCACCACCCTGACGTGACGGCGTTGTATGCCGCAGTGGGGGAGGGGAACGTCACGGCGCAAGCCGTCATACGCAGGATCGTCAATCTATTCGGCGACGAGGCCGCCGCCGACGAGGCGGCCGAGACAGTCAACATCAGTCCGACGCCAGACCAACGGATGCGTTCACCCCGCGGCGATGCCGGTGTCGTCGTCAAGGGTCTGACCGACGTCTTGGTCAAGCTGGCTCGGTGCTGTACGCCGGTGCCGGGCGACGACATCGTCGGCTTCGTGACGACAGGTGCTGGAGTTTCCGTTCACCGCGCAGGCTGTACCAACGTGAAAAGCCTGTCGGAGCGGACCGGTCGCATGGTCGAGGTCGAGTGGTCCCCCACGTCGCAGTCCATGTTCCTCGTAGCGATTCAGGTCGAGGGTCTCGACCGGGCTCGGCTGCTCAGCGACGTGACCCGCGTGTTGTCCGACCTTCACGTCAACATCTTGTCGGCGTCGGTGGCGACGACGCGGGACCGCATCGCCAAGAGCCGTTTCACTTTCGAGATGGCAGACCCTGCGCATCTGGGCCATGTGCTCAAGGCAGTACGCACGGTCGACGGCGTATTCGACGCCTACCGCGTCACCCAATAGGAGACACCTGCGCCCGCGGTGAGGATCCCGCCAGGCAGGTTCTCAACGCCAGCGGCGAAGCCACTCATCAGGGGGAGAAGCTCGCATGGGTCATCCAGCAGGCGGTAACTGGCCTCTCAACGGGAGGTAACTGGCCTCTCAACGGGGAGAGGGGCTAGATGGTGAATTCTTGTTGCGCTTTCTTGGCTTGGTCCAGCCATAGCTGACGAGACTCGATGTCGGCTTGGGCT
>JACCZJ010000365.1 GCA_013696065.1 Nocardioidaceae bacterium | reverse complement strand
CTCCGGGACCGAGACGCGGGTGAGGGCAATGGACTCTCGTACGAGAGCCCTGTTCGCCGGCTATTCCCTGCTCATCAGCGCTGGCTTAGCACTGATCAGGCGAGACCTCCTCCGCGCGGTCGCCCAGCGAGCCGAACGCGGTGCCTCCGCCCCACCGCGATGACCCCTCAGTTCGCTCCTGCTACCTGCAGGCCAGCACCAATCGCGCGAGCGACCCTATACCGGGGCCGCCCACTGCGTCGCCTGGGGGGAGGCCGACCAGGCTTGAAGGTCGAGGAGACCGAGTCCGCGGCCGTATCCAGCCGGATCGCCCAACACGTTCACCATGAAGGCCAGCCAGCGCCCGTCAGGGCTTACGTTCGAGTTAGTGGCTAGCCACGGCTGCGCATGCCAGGGTCCTATCGGCGCGTTCGGGTGCGCGGCGAACAAGGGTGGCCGGTCGTGGAAGCTCGTCATACGGACGCGTCGACCGGAGCCGTCGAGCTTAAGCTTCCACAGGTCGCGCGTCTTAATCGTGTACCTGCCCAGCGGTTCCATGTCGTGGGAGGTCTCAAGGCAGATGTGCTCCTGGTCGGGGAAGATGCCCTCGCACTCGTTGTGCACCCGTGGTTCATCGATATATGTCCGGACCTCTCCTGTGGTCAGCCGTACTCCCTTGATCGAGCACCTCTGGTCGTAGGGGTGGATCTCACGCCGGAAGTCGTACTCCGCCATGATCACCTCCGCGTCATCGAGCCGGAAGTCCTGCGGCTCAGGTATGTAACCGCCCTGCGCCCGGTAGAAGACCTGGTCGGCACCCAACCGTGGGCCAGCTGCGGCGTAGTCGATGTCGGTGACATGACACTCGTACCGGTCCGGCGCTCCGAGCGAGGGATCGTTACGCCCACCGACGGCGTACGCGATCCGCGGTGCAAGCGTCGACACGGCGGCCCCCTCCCAGATCCGCCTCCCAAGCGGCACGGGCGGCGACTTGGCCTCCTTGTCGAGCAGCCACAGCTCGCTCTCCACGTGACGGCTGATATCTGGGTGCTTGTACTCCCTGGGACCGATGAGGAGGTAGTCGCCGTTATGGAGGATGAGCACCCGCAGGAACAGATGGGGACAAGCCAGGTCGCGGGTGAGGTTGCGGACCTCGCGCGTCCCCAGGTCGATTTCACAGATGTCGCCGTAGTGCTTGTCCACAAAGGCGATCCGTCGGCCGTCCGGCGACCAGTACGGCCGCTCACCGTAGTCAAGCAGCTTGAAGTGAAACGGCGGCGGGTCGTCGAGCACGTGCGGATCAGCGGTCACCTCATCGGTCATACGACCCATCCTCGCTCGCGCCAGCGCTGCCGTGAACCCTTCGCGCCAGGCCGCTCCAACTCGCCAGTGAGATCGCTACTATGCCGAGATCATGCGAACCGTACATGCGCTGACAGCGGGCTGGCTCATCAGGCAGCTCGAGAGCGCCAATGTCGACGTGGCGGCACTGACGCGCGAAGTAGACCTACCGCAGGACGCCTGGCTCCCAGCGCGGATGCCGGCGCAGGTTCACGACGTGTTGCTCCAGCATGGGCTCATCGCTGACCCGCACGTGGGCAGGAACGCGGCGGAGTGCGCGTGGGTCGGTGAGCGCGACTGGGCGTACGCGTGCAAGTTCACCAGCCCCAGCCCAGCCGGAGGGCCGGTGTGGCTTGGGCTGGATGGTCTGGACACCATCGCCTCGGCCTATCTCAACGGCTCTGTAATCGGCAGCTTCGACAACATGTTCCGCCAGTACCGCGTGGACGTGCGCGACTGTCTGGCCCCACCGGGTGAGGACAACGTCCTGCTCATCGTCTTCTCCTCCCCGCTGCGCTATCTCGAAGCAATCGAGCCGCCGCCTGATCATGTGGGCCGCATCGGGAACCACACGTACCTGCGCAAGGCCGCCGACGACTTCAACACCTACCTGGGTGCGAGGCCGCACTTCGTCAAGGTCGGGATATACCGCGACGTTGTGCTGGACGTGGCGGACCGCGCCTGGATCGAGAGCGTACGGGTCAGATCTGAGCTCTCAGCAGACCACGCCCGGGCGACGCTGCATGTCGAGATCGAGACCGGTGGAGCACCCGCCTCCTTGGTGTGGCGCCTGGCGGACCCATCGGGTGCGGAGGTGGCTCGTGGCACGGCTGGCTCCTCGGAAGGCGTGGTCACCATCGAGCTGGATCGGCCACGCTTGTGGTGGCCACGGACCCATGGAGCACCGGAGCTGTACAC
>JACCZJ010000306.1 GCA_013696065.1 Nocardioidaceae bacterium | reverse complement strand
CCCTATGGCGTCGTGGGGGCCATCACACCGTGGAACTATCCCCTGACCAACGCCGCCACCAAGCTTGCCCCAGCGCTGGCTACCGGGAACGCCGTGGTTCTCAAGCCGGCCGAGGAATCGCCACTCTCAGCCGGCCTTCTCGCCCAGTGCCTGCTCGACGCGGGACTGCCTCCGGCGCTCGTCAGCGTTCTCAACGGACCGGGCGAACTTACCGGCAATGCCATCGTCGAACATCCAGGCGTAGAGAAGATCGCGTTCACGGGTTCCACAGCCGTCGGCCGCCAGATCGGTGGGACGTGCGGGGCGTCGCTGAAATCCGTCAGCCTCGAACTCGGGGGCAAAAGTCCCATGCTGGTCTTCCCCGACGCTGATCTCGAGGCTGCCGCTGAGGCGGCAATGTTCACCGCGTTCCTGAACACGGGACAGACCTGCACTGCGGGCACCCGGCTACTCCTCCACGAGTCGGTGACGGAACAGTTCTTAGCCCGGCTGCGGCAACGACTCGCGAACCTAAAGCTGGGCGACCCACTCGACGAGTCGACCGATATCGGACCAGTCGTCTCTGAGCGTCAACTGCAACTAGTTCAGGGCTACATAGAATCCGGTGTTCGTGAGGGAGCGCGACGGCTCGACGTTCCCGCTTCTACTCCCCCGGACTCCGGTTGGTTCCAGGAGCCCGTGGTGTTCACAGCGGTAGAGCCGGACATGCAAATCGCTCGCGAGGAGATTTTCGGTCCGGTCCTGTCGGTGTTTTCCTTTACCGACGAGGAACATGCAGTGAGCCTGGCTAACGACACCCCGTACGGCTTGGCCGCATCCGTATGGACATCCGACGTCAACCGGACGGCGCGGCTGGCGCCTCAACTGCAGGCCGGTCTGGTGTGGATCAATTGCGTACACGCACTTCATCCCGGTTCACCATACGGTGGCTACAAAAACAGTGGCGTCGGCCTTGAAATGGGTGAGGAAGCCTTGAGTCAGCTGATGAAGGTCAAGAGCGTGTGGACTGCCGTCCAGGGCTGGCGATCCCCATGGTTGCCCCAACCGCTTTGATGTCGAGCCAATCTTCGAACGAGGATCGAATGCGGCTCGAGGGTTGAAACCAGGCTGCAGGCGTAGACTGGAGGATGCGGCTCAGCGGGAGATAGTGAAGGTGTCGACGAGGTCTCCCGACTGGTCGATCGCTCGACCGAGGATGCGGTTCTGGTAGAAGAGCAGGTCCAGGAAGTGCAGACTCGAGGCACTCACAGCAGTGAAGTCGTCTTGACCGGTGGGGCGCACTTTCGCTCCCGCTCCGGACACTACATAGGTGACTCCGTCGATCGGAACCGAGCGTTGATAGTCGTGGTCGTGGCCGGCGAGAACGAGGGGGACCTCGTACTCGGCAAACAGCGGCGCCCACGCCTGCTGGACCGACGCAGTCGAACCGTGGTAGCCGGCTGAGTAGGCAGGGTGGTGCATCATGACAACGGTCCAGGTTGAGGATGGCTGGGGCCGGGCCAGCGTGAGTTGAAGCCACCGGGTCTGCTCGGGGTCATCGGTCAGGTTGGAATCCAAGACCACGACCCGCACTGGTCCGATCCGCTGGGTGTACCAAGACCGCCCGCGACCGAGCGCCGCCAAGATCTGTTGCTGCTCGCCGCTGCCGTAGTCGTGATTGCCCAGGACCGGGATCAGGGCAGCGCCGTCGTGAACCGGGGCCGCAAACGGCTGGGTGATCCTGTCGTCGACGAGGGCGGCGTCGCCGTCTTCGTAGATCATGTCACCGAGCAAGACAAGCGCGTCATAGGGGATTTGTTGGCTCTCCGTGGCCATGCGCTGGGCAGTTGCACGCTCGGCGAGGTCACCGGTCCCGGTGTCGCCGACCGCCCCGATTCGGGCCAGGGGCTCATCGGTGATCGACGGCGGCTCATCGCCCGCGACGGGCGATGAGCGTGCATCCTCGCCCCAAGATATGCCGGGCGCAACTCCCGACAGCGCCACAGCAACTGCTACCGCGCCGGCAGCGACGCTCAAGACCACGAGTTGAACGGTTCGGTGTCGCGTCACGCTCCTACTGTGCCGTGCGTCGCTGAGACGACGCTAAGAAGAGACGAGCGGCCGGCATGGTTGCCGTTTCTCAGCGGGTGTGCCACATCAGCTGGGAGGACACCCTGTTCACGTCCCTGCGTAGGATGGTGACGTGTCACGGGATCTGCTGGTGGTCGGCGGCGGCACGGCCGGCCTGGTTAGTGCGCGGACGGCCGCGGGCTTCGGGGCCCGAGTGCTCTTGGTAGAGCGTGAGCGCACAGGGGGCGACTGCTTGTGGACCGGATGCATCCCATCCAAGGCCATCTTGGCGGCAGCGTCGCGCGCCGCGTATGCCCGCACTTCTTCCCGTCTCGGCGTCCTCGTGTCCGGGGTCTCCGTCGATTTTGCGAGGGTGATGGACGGCGTCCGGTCAGCGATCCGCACCATCGAGCCGGTCGACTCACCCGAGTCCTTGGAGGCAGCCGGCGTACGGGTGGAATCCGGAGACCTCACGTTCACTGGTCGGCACAGCGCGGTGATCGACGGCCGACCCGTCGAGTTCCACCAAGCGATCATCTGCTCGGGCTCTTCACCCGCTATGCCACCCATCCCCGGCCTCGCAGAAGCGTCTCCACTCACCAGCGACTCAGTGTGGGGGCTCGCCACCCTGCCCGAACGGCTCGCCATCCTCGGTGGCGGCAGCATCGCGTGTGAGCTCGGACAGGCCTTGGCCCGCCTCGGGTCGACGGTGACCATCGTCGAAGGTGCCGAACGCATTTTGACGCAGGAGGAGCCGCAGGCCGCTTCCATTGTCACGGAGGCGTTGACACGCGACGGAGTAACCTTCCATACGGGGACTCCGGCCGTGGAGGTCAAGTCAGCGCTGGGCTGCGGAGTGCTGGTCCTGGAGAACGGCTCCACCGTCGATTTCGATCAACTCTTGGTGTCCGTTGGCCGCGTGCCTCGGACCCAAGAGCTGGGACTGGAGAAGGCGGGTGTGGCCCTGGACGAGCATGGCTATGTCCGTGTCGACAACCACCTGCGTACCACCAACGCCAGCATCTGGGCAGCTGGTGACGTCACCGGACATGCACAGTTCACCCACACCGCCGGAGTCAACGGCAGCCTCGCGGCCAGCAACGCGATCCTCGGGCTTCGCCGTCGGGTCGACACCACCACCATCCCACGAGTTACCTTCACCC
>JACCZJ010000271.1 GCA_013696065.1 Nocardioidaceae bacterium | reverse complement strand
ACGCTGAACTGGTGGTGGCCGGCGGGCCGGCTGCGGACTCGTTGAGCGCCGACCCAGAGGTATGCCGACTGCGGGAGCTGGCCGTCGAAGCTGGGACTGTCGACCGGGTCCACTTCATGGGCAGGGTGGCCCGACAAGACGTGCCCGCACTGATCCAGTCCGTCGACATCGTCGTGGCAGTCCCTTGGTACGAACCGTTCGGGATCGTGCCGCTGGAGGCGATGGCCTGCGGGCGACCCGTCGTCGGATCCGCCGTCGGGGGATTGCTAGACAGCATCGTTCCCGGTGAGACCGGTGAGCTGGTTGCCCCGCGACGGCCCGACCTCTTGTCTCAAACCTTGTCGGATCTGCTGAGCAACCCGAGGCGCAGAGCCGACTACGGGAGAGCCGGTTATCGGCGTGCGTCGACCCTGTACCGGTGGGAGCGGGTCGCCGCCGAGACGGAGTCAGTCTTCGACGCGGTGCTGGCCCGGGCCGAGCACCCAGTCGCGGAGGCCCTGCGATGAGACCAGAGACACCCAGCGGAAAAGCCCACCTCGAGGAGCTCCTAGCAGCCATCGCGATGTTCGGCCTAGCGCTCGAGACTGCCGAGAGCTGGGGTGGCTTGCTCGCACAGCGATTGAGCACCGGCGCCCGGTTGTTGGCCGCAGGCAACGGTGGCAGCGCCGCACAAGCTCAGCACCTGACCGCGGAGTTGGTGGGCCGCTACCGAAACGAACGACGGCCGCTTTCGGCGATTTGCCTCAGCGCCGAGACTTCCAGTCTCACCGCGATCATCAACGACTATCCAGCTGACGAATTGTTCGCCAGGCAGGTGGAAGCTCATGGACGCGCAGGCGACGTGCTGGTGCTGATGTCTACGAGCGGTCGGAGTCCCAATGTCCTTGCTGCGGCAGAGCGTGGTCGACGGTACGGCCTCACTGTGTTGGCGTTCACTGGTCCGGGGCCCAATCCACTGGCGGCTGCAGCGGATGAGGCGCTCTGTGTCTCATCGCAGTTCACGGCCACGGTGCAAGAGCTGCACCTGGTCGGGCTGCACCTCGTGTGCGCTTCCCTTGACCGTGAGCTCGCACGCCTAGCCTGCTCTGGAGCTGACGGCCTCGAAGGGACTGCCCCAAGGATGCTGCAGCAACAGGCGGCCCACGGCCACATGGCGGATACGTCTCCAGGGGGCCACGCATGAAGGGGCCGCTGGTCGTGGTCGGTGATGCCCTGTTGGACATCGACGTCGTCGGAAGAGCCGAGCGCCTCAGCCCCGACGCTCCAGTTCCGGTCCTCGACTCTCTCGTCGAGCATGCCCGTCCGGGCGGAGCAGCCCTTGCCGCCCTCATGGCGGCTCGAGATGGCCATGATGTCGTGCTGATCACCGCTATCGGCGCTGATGCTGCCGGGCAACAGCTGCGTGAGCTGCTGGGCGACATACAACTCATCGAGGTGGCCTATGACGGTCCCACTCCGGTCAAGCGCCGAGTGCGAGCCGGCCGGCAGCCCATAGCGCGACTCGACTCGGGGAGCACGGTAGGGCGCTACGGCGAGGTGGCGTGCGAGGCGGCGGGTGCGCTCGCGGGCGCGGCCAGTGTCCTGGTCTCTGACTACGGTCGCGGCCTCACGAGTGTGGCCGCGTTACGCGACTTGCTGGCTGAGCGCTCCCCGGGGATTCCGTCGGTCTGGGATCCGCACCCGCGCGGCGCCTCGCCCGTGGCGGGCATCCACCTCGTTACCCCCAATCTCAACGAGGCCCGCGCGTGGGCCAGTCGACATGACGCAGCGGCGTCGGACGAGATGACGCCGCTGGCTCGCACCAGGGCCGATGCCACCATCCTGGCCCGCGCGTGGCAGCCTCATGCCGTAGTGGTGACGATGGGTGCTCGCGGGGCATTGCTGTCGTATGCCGACGGCACTCCCATGGTCACTCCCGCACCCGACGTGCACTGCGTCGACCCTTGCGGAGCAGGCGACAGGTTCGCTGTTTCTGCTGCGGTGGCCTTGGGATCGGGCGAGCTCCTCGCCGAGGCGGTGCACGCGGCCGTCATGAGTGCCTCTGCTTATGTCGCGGCCGGAGGCCCTTGCCACCTCTCTAGCCACGTACCACCCGTTGTCGCCTGGTCACCTCGCCAGCTTCCGCCGAAGATCACCTCACTGTCCAGCAACCGTGGCCAAAACGTGGCGGAGCTACTTGAGTCGGTACGTCGCCACAAGGGCATCGTCGTTGCCACCGGCGGCTGCTTCGACGTCGTGCATGCAGGGCATGTGGCGACCCTCGAGGCAGCACGCCGACTGGGCGACTGCCTCGTCGTGTGTCTCAACTCCGACGCTTCGGTGCGCCGCCTGAAGGGCCACGGTCGCCCGCTTGTCTCGATGGCGGATCGCGCGCTCGTCCTCAACGCGCTCGGGTGCGTCGATGCCGTCGTCATCTTCGATGAGGACACACCGGTCACAGTGCTGCGACAACTCCGCCCCGACCTCTGGGTGAAGGGCGGCGACTACGCCGGACACACCATGCCGGAAACAGCAGTACTCGAGACCTGGGGTGGCCAGACGGTCGCCCTCCCCTACGTCCGCGGTCACTCCACGACACAACTCGTTCGGGCCGCCGCTTCGTCCACCCAACATCCATCCAACTTTCTTATCGAGGGGTCAGTCGTATGACGGTCGGAACAGTTCTCATCACCGGCGGCTCGTCCGGGCTCGGTGCCGCCACCGCGGAAGCGGTCGCCAACGCAGGTGGTCGCCCCGTGATCCTCGACCGAGTCGCGCCGTCGGCTGACTATGAGCATGAGGAGGTCGACCTGGCTGACCGGCGGGGCGCCGAGGATGCCATCCGTTCGATCTCTCAGCGGGTCGACGGCATCGACGGGGTCGTCGCCTGCGCGGGAATCGACGCGTGCGGACGACTCGAAGATGTCGACCCCGACGAATGGGACCGGGTCGTGCTCGTCAACCTGCTGGGCACCGCAGCTGTGGTGCGAGCGGCGTTGCCTGACTTAATCGCACGGCAGGGCCGGGTGGTCACGGTGGCCTCGACACTGGGATTACGTGCGCTCAGCGATGCGACCGCCTACTGCGCGTCGAAGTTCGGTGTCGTGGGCTTCACTCGGGCCCTGTCGGCGGAGACCGCAGGGCGCATCGGCGTGACCTTGCTGGTGCCAGGGGGCATGCACACGCCGTTCTTCGATGGACGCACCGAGCAGTACAAGCCACCACCGGACGCGAAGCTCAACCAGCCGCACGACGTGGCCCAGGCGATCCTTTTCGCGCTGAGTCAGCCGTGGGGTTGTGAGGTGCGTGAGCTGCTCATCGCCCCGTCGATGGAAGGGTCTTGGCCCTGAGCAACCCTCCCGTCGCCTTCGTGCTGAGGGCATTGGGCCTCGGGGATCTGCTGGCCGGCGTGCCGGCGTTACGCGCGGTGCGCCGAGCTTTCCCCCATCATGAGTTGGTCCTCGGGTGCCCGCCGGACCTCGGACCTCTTGTGGTTCTCGCGGATGTCGTAGACAGGGTGCTACCCGTGGAGGGGCTCGAGCGCATCCAGTGGCGGGGTCCCCCGCCGGACGTAACCGTCAATCTGCACGGCAAGGGTCCGCAGAGTCACGAGGAGCTGCTCCGGATCGGACCTGGTCCCCGTCGCTTCGTCGGATATGCTCAGCCCCGCCTCGGTGTCTTTGGTCCCGCATGGCGCGCAGACGAGCACGAGGTGGCTCGCTGGTGCCGACTGATCACCGAGTCCCTGGCGGTCCCGGCCGATCCTGGCGAGCTGGCGTTGCCACTCCCGGCTGTCGAGCCGCTCATGCGGCGAGCTGTGATCATCCATCCCGGCGCGGCGTACGCCTCTCGGCGGTGGCCGCCGGAGCGGTTCGCCGCCGTGGCAGCGTGGGCCGCTGCCCAGTCTCTGCCGGTTGCCGTGACAGGCAGCGCCTCTGAGCGCGGGCTCGCATCGGAAGTGGCGAGCACTGCCGGACTTCCCGATAGTGCGGTGCTCGCTGGTCGGACGAGCCTGCTCGAACTCGCCGCCCTCGTCGGCGATGCCCGATTGCTGGTGTCTGGTGACACCGGAGCAGCGCATCTTGCCACGGCCTTTGGTACGCCCTCGGTCGTCTTGTTCGGACCCACCCCGCCGACCCAATGGGGACCACCGAAGCGCCCTGAGCACGTGGCGCTTTGGCATGGATCCGGAGTCGGAGACCCGTGGGGGACCGGTGTTGATCCAGCTCTCTTGCGGATTGGTGTCGACGAGGTCGTCAGCTCCGCTGAGACGATGCTCGCTGCGACAAGAACCACTCGATCGTCTTCGTGAGACCCGTCTCGGCGTCTATGTGCGGCTGCCAGCCCAGTAGTCGTCGGGCAAGCGAGATGTCGGGGCAACGAACCTTCGGGTCGTCGAGGGGCAGGTCGACGAACGTGATCGGAGACGACGAGCCCACGAGCTGTTCGATCCGCTCCGCCAGCTCGAGCATGCTCATCTCGTCGCCGTTGCCGATATTGATCGGACCTGACTCCGAGCTGGCGGCGAGCGCCAGGATACCGGCCACGGTGTCGTCGATGTAGCAGATCGAACGCGTCTGGCTGCCGTCGCCTGCGACGGTAATAGGCTCGTCGTGCAT
>JACCZJ010000236.1 GCA_013696065.1 Nocardioidaceae bacterium | reverse complement strand
CGCCCACGACGCGAGAGCCGCCGACGAGCGACCCGCCCACGACGCGAGAGCCGCCGACGAGCGACCCGCCCACGACGCGAGAGCCGCCGACGAGCGACCCGCCCACGACCAGTGAGCCACCGACTACTGCGCCAACCACTGCGCCGACGGCCACGGCTCCCACGGCTCCAACGAGTTCGGGTAGGCCACGGCCCTGACGGGCGGCAGCGCGTTCGCCATGGGGCACGATGGGCGCGTGAGCTTCCTGGGGACGAGTCGCACCCCGGATGAGGTCGTCGCCCCTACGCTCTGCGATCCGCTCGCGCGCCAGGCCAGTGCAGCCTTGGGGGGTCCGCTGGGGCGCCATGTGTGGCCAGGCCGAAGCTGGTGGACTCCGCTGCGGGTCGTTCTCGCGGTGGCCACGGCGTTCTTCGGACTTGGGATCGTGCAGAAGTCGCCCTGCATCGTCGACAAGTGGTCAGACAGCCCCTCACCGACGGCCTTCTCGCACATGTGCTACTCCGACATGTTCTATCTGTATGGCGGCAGGGGCTTGGCAGAGGGCATCTGGCCCTATGCCCCGCTGAGCGACCTACCTCCCGATCGACAGCCCGCCACGGAGGAAGAGTCGCACGCTCTCACCCTCGAGTATCCGGTTTTGACCGGCTTGTGGATGGGGGCCACGGGCGCCGTGACCCACCTCGTCGGCATATCGCCTGATCTCTCGGACACGCCACGCAGTGAGATCAACGCCGACGAGCGAGTCCAGCACGACGGCACCATCTTCTTCGCCGTCAACGCCGTCGGTCTGTTTGGCTGCCTGCTCGTGTCGCTGGCCTTGCTGGTCAAGGCGCAACGACGGCGGCCGTGGGACCCGGTGGCGATCGCCGCCTCACCTGCTCTGGTGTTGGCTGCGATGATCAACTGGGACCTGCTCGCCCTGGTATTCGTGGCCGGTTTCATCTGGGCCTGGGCCACTCGCCGCCCCCTGACGGCAGGGGTGTTCCTGGGGCTGGGTGTCGCCACAAAGCTCTACCCGTTGTTCTTCCTCGGACCATTGCTGGTGCTCTGTCTGCGGGAGCGGCACCTAGGTGCCTGGGCGAAGACAACGGCGGCCGCGGTGGCGGCATGGTCGCTTGTCAACATCCCGATCTATGTGTGGTCTCCGGAGGCCTATCTGTGGTTTTGGGAGTTCAACGCGTCCCGAGGTCCAGACTTCGGCTCGCTGTGGTTGGTGGCCTCCAACTTCGGGCAGACGGCGTCGGCGCACACAATCAACCTCACAACGTGGATCTTCTTCGGTTGCGCCTGCCTCGGGATCGGGGCTCTTGGTCTCTTCGCTCCGCGGCGCCCGAGGCTTGTGCAACTGATGTTCTTGGTGATTTCTGCATTCTTGCTCGTCAACAAGGTCTACTCACCGCAGTACGTGTTATGGCTGCTGCCTCTCGCCGCTCTTGCCCGCCCTCGCTGGCGGGATTTGCTCATCTGGCAGGCCTGCGAGACCTTCTACTTTTTCGCTGTCTGGATGCACATCGCCGACTTCTTTGTCGAAGCCGGCAAACCCGACTGGGTATATGCGCTCGCCGTGGTCGTGCGCATCGCCGGTGAGCTGTTCTTGGTGTGGCTCGTGGTCCGAGACATTCTGTTCCCCTGGCATGACCCGGTGCGGGCCGACGCGCTATCCGACGACCCGCTAGGCGGCATACTCGACGAGGGGATCGACAACGACGCAGCCGTTGGAGCCGGCGAGCTGTCAATTGCCGTCAGCCGCTAGGTTCCGTGATCCCCGGATCGTCACTGGGAGCCATCTCCGTTGTCGGCTCGCTTACCTGACCCGCATGTTGGCGCGAGTTATCTGACTGGCCTGAGTCGTCAGGAGCTTGCGCTCCGCTCGGAGTCTCCGAATCCTCCGCATTCTTCAGCAGGTCGGTTGCCTCTGGGCGGAGGTCTTCGGGGAGTTGACTGTCGCTGATAGCTCCTTGTTCGGAGGATTCGGGCTGTTCGCCGGTTGGATCGCTGGATTCTGTGGTCATAGGTCAGTCATACCCGATCAAAGCCCATCACGACACCGATGCGACGGCGCGACCGACGACGGCTCAGCTGATGTGGATCGCGTCGAAAGTGGTCGTGGTGAAACGCACCTGCACCTCGACCTCGTCGCCGATGGTCGGTGGCGCGACGGACACAGGCAGGAAAATCAGGCTGACCTGCATATGCGGCGGCTCCACGAACCAGCGCTGCTTGCCGGCGATCTCGTAAGGCGAAAGAGCGCGACCCGTGGCGTCGAGGCCACCACGCGCAAGCGAGATAAAGCGTTGACGGTTCGATGCCGCCGGAGCCTCGAGCCCGATGCCGTGGGCAGTCCCTCCGGACACGACGAGGACGTGCCCGTCTCTGCTGATCCTGCGCTGGCGGTAGCCGACCCTGTCACCGCGCCGGACGACATGGCAGTCCGTGACAGTCGCCCGCGCCGCCAAGGCGCCCCGCTCTCCTAGCCAGAGCCCGGTCCCCAACCGCGGCCGGAAGTCGACGTCCCTGTGACGCTCGCTCAACCCGTCGAGTTCTGACTGGATGAGATGGCTGACGAACCAGCGTCGGGCAGGGGCTGCCGCCATCCACCGCTCCACCTCCGCTAGGTGACCCCCACCCACCGGGAGGTGCATCGCGTGGCCTTCGACACGCACGGTTCCCACCGAACGGCTCGTCTGCGCCAGAGCGTCGGCGGCGAAGCCATGCCGTCGCATCGAGGTCAGCGCTTCGAGCACGACGCGCGGGCGCTCCTTGAGTGCCGCGAGAGCAATCAAATCTTGGTGGCGGCCGACGGTGTGGATGATCCGGTTGTTCGTCGGAGCGTCGAGAAAGGGCCGCCACGGTTCGAGCACCAGAATCGAGCCCGAGAAGCGTTTCTCGACGTCGGCGATCTCCCGGTAGGTCCCGACCGCGATGGTGTCGACGCCCAGCCATTGCGCCCGTCGAGCGAGGCTGGCCACGGTGAAGCCGTATCCGTTGCCTTTGACGACAGGCACCACACCCGGGCTGGCGGCTAGGGTGCGCTGAAGGTGTTGCCTCCAGCGCGGCCCGTCGACGTACAAGCTCAGCGCCACCCGCTGCCCCCCTCCCGCCGACACGCCGGCCCGCGAATCATCGTCGTCTCATGTACGTATCAAATGCCTTATAGATCACCCGGTTGAGGGGCAGGTCCCACTCCCCGACATACTCGACCGCGCGTCCTCCGGTGCCGACCTTGAACTGGATAAGCCCGATGTGTGGGTCGTTAGAATCGAGAGTTTCGGTGATACCCCTGAGGTCGTAGACGTCTGCGCCGGCGTCGATGGAGTCGCGGATCATTCGCCACTGAATGGCGTTGGAGCCGCGCACCTCTCGTTTGGCCGCCGACGACGCGCCATATGAATACCAGGTATGGCGGCCGACCTTGACCCAGATCGTGGCAGCCACCAAGTCTCCTTCGTGGCGGGCCAGGTAAAGCCGGATTCGATCCGGGTCTTCGGCGAGCAACGCCGCGAACATCTGCTCGAAGTAGCTATGCGGGCGAGGAGTGAAACCGTCTCGTTGGGCCGTCTCGGCATACAAGTCGTGAAACGAGTTGAGTTCGTCGGCGTTGCCTTGGGTCACGACGACGCCGAGCTTGTCGGCCTTCTTGATGTTGCGGCGCCACAGCTGGTTCATGCCCGCGAGTACTTCGTCAGGGGTCCGGCCTGCCAACGGGATCTGGAAAACGAACTGAGGCTGGCCGGCCGCGAAACCGCTGTCCGTGGTGAGCGGCCGCCATCCCCCCGAGCGCAGCACGCCGACAACAGCTTGGCCGGTCTGCATGCGCTCATCGGCGGGAACATCACTGAGCCGCCGCGACCCGTTGTCGGCGATGGCCTTCTTGACCGCGTCCGCCGACCACGAGCGCAGCGCGACCGGTGGCCCCATCCTCACCGCAAATGCGCCCTTGGCGCGGCACAGCGTGGCTAAGGCGTCCAGCAGTAAGGGCAGGTCCGGTCGGCTCCAGTCGAGCACGGGGCCCTCCGGCAGATAAGCGAGGTACCGCCTGATCTTGGGCAGCTGTCGGTAGAGCACCAGACCGACCCCGACGAGCGCGTCGCCGTCGTACCACCCGATCGACTCTCGCTGCCATTCACTCTTGACCTCGCCCCACGCCGGCGTCTGCAGGAAGCTCGCGCTCGGCTGGGCGTTGACGAAGTCCAGATGCTCTGCCGTGCTGATGGTGCGTACGACGAACGGGGTCACGGCGGGCAACGCTACCGGTCAAAGGCGAAGTCTCACGACTTCGCCCGCCGGAACGTTCACAGCTCGGAAACCGGATGCGGTCTTGACTCCCACACTGGCGGAGGGCACCGTGATCGCCGTCTGGCTGTTGGGGTCGAAGATCGCGGTGTTCTGCCAGAGCAGCAGGGTCGCCGACCCGTTCCGCTTGCCCACGACGAGATTCTTGACGTTGTCCGGGGCTGTCACCCGCAGCTGGACAGGTGCGGGCGTGTAATGAGGTCCGGGGTCTTCGAGGAAGGACAGAAAGTCTCGCATGACCGTGGCTTCTGGCTTCTCCGTCCAGGTGCCCGGGTCGAGGCTGGGGGTGCGCCAGAGGCCGAAGTTGCTCTCGACCACATCCTTGGCATTTTCGTCGGGATCATCCAACAGTTCATAGCGTGTACTTCGGCACCCGCGGATAGCGAACTCGAGCAGACAGAGCGGCCCGTATGCCGCCGAGACGTTTTCGGGCACCGGCTTGTGCTGCTTGGTGTTGGCGACGCAGTTGGTGTAGCCGGTCTCCGTCACCCAGGTGGGCCTGTCTCCGTACGCCTCTTTGATCCAGCCGAGGCGTTCGTCGACAAGGTGGTCGGGGTATCTGCCGCCGAAATACCGGTGCAGGCCTGCATAGTCGAAATAGTTCTGGCAACCTAAGTGCCCGAGTCTGAGGTGGTCCTCGTGGACGGTGGACACGGAGGCGTGCAGGGACGGGCCGATGACCTGGACGTGGGCCAGGGCGGGTGTGGCCTGAACGAAATCCCAGATGACCTTCTGGATGGCCACCGTCCGCTGCGGCCAGTCGGCCGGCGGCGGACCACCGCTGCGCTCGTGATTGGGCTCGTTGATCCCCTCGATCGCGATGACCACATCCGCGGCGTTGTCGCGCAGATGCTCCAGCCGAGCAATCAGCTGTGCTCCGGTGACTGACCAGTTTTCCGGCGCGACTGTGGCCAGCCAACCCACGCCCAGCCGGCGGGCCTCGGTGGTGGCAAACCGCACACTCGGCAGATTGGGTGTGTACATGCCGCGGAAGTAGCTTGCGTTCGTCCCAGCGAGCCGTTCCACCCATGCGGTGGTGTGCTGGTACGTCGCGGTGTTGAAGTTGGGGTGAGCACAGACTCCGAAGCCTCGCACCAGTCGGTTCGCCTCGACCGGCTCTACCGTGGGCAACCCCACTCGCGGGCGGGGCTTGGTCGCCAGCCCGGACGTGGGCACAGCCGTAAGGACCGCCAGCCCGGTCGCTGATGCGGTGGTGGTGAGAAATGCGCGTCGATCCATGAAGAGTGGCCCCCTGAGCCCCGGTTATGCCTAATGAGGTCCTCAAGGTATCACCCAAAGTAGTGACGCGATTACGAAACGTAGTTTTTACTGCCGTCGGATGCGCCAGATAGGCCCGCAGACATGACCTTTGAGGCGATTTGGACTGCCTCAGTGACTACAGGCTGTGATTGCGATTTAGTCACCGACAGTGACGGGGACAGGGCGTAGCATTTCGGGAGTGGAGCGCCCAACGTGATGCCACCCGTGCGTCAGCGGCGTACCGGGACCGGGAAGAGCGACTTGTCCGGCAAACAGACAAGACCGCTTGGCGGCAGATTGCCGGACACCAAGTAGTCGCTGTAGCGACGTTCGATGCATTCGGATGTGCCGAGTGACCCGTGTCCCCAGGTCTTGGTCACGATCAAGCTGGAGTCGACGAACTGCCGGTGCATGCTTCGAGCGCCGGTGATGGGTGTGGCAGGGTCGTGCAGAGTGCTGACGATCAGCAGCGGATTGTCCGTTTGCACCTTCCAGGGTCCGCGAAAGGCGTCGGCGTCGGAGCCCGGCCATCGTGCGCAGTCCACCGACAACCATGTCCACAGCCGCCCGAACCAGGGCCCCTTGCGATCCGCAAAGGCTCCGGCATCGATCCAACGGCGAGGGTTGTTCGGGTTGACGGTGTCAGAGCACGCGACTCCCTGGAAGCTTGGGCTGAAAGCCACCCCACGCTGATGGCCCGCTTCGATCGCGTTGCTGGGGACCCGCGACAGGGGGGATTGCTGACCGTAAGGC
>JACCZJ010000189.1 GCA_013696065.1 Nocardioidaceae bacterium | reverse complement strand
CACTCAGAACGGCCCTGCCACGACCTTCGGAGGCGAGTCCCTCATGGCACGACGACTCTTCTTGCACGTGGGCACTCCCAAGACGGGAACCACCTACCTGCAGAGCGTCCTGTGGGCCAACAAGGCTGTTCTCGAGCGGCAGGGCATGCTGCTCCCGCTCAAGAACGTCCGCGACCACTTCTATCTCTCGGTGGTGGCACGCAACGCCAAAGGTGCATACGAGCGCATGCCCCCGCACGGTCAGAAGGCCTGGCAGCGCATGCTGCGGCAGGTTGCTGCCTGGCCTGACGACGTCGTCATCAGTCACGAGCTGTTTGCCGTGGCGAGTCCCCGGCGGGCTGCCTGGACGATCGAGCAACTCCTCGGGGTCAGCGATGAAGTGCATGTCATCGTCACCGGCCGGGACTTCGCGCGGCAGGTGCCGGCTGAGTGGCAGCAATCGATCAAGCATGGTCGGCGGCATCGGCTCGACGAGTATCTGGAGATCCTCAAGAACCGTGAGGCTGGCGTGCTCTTCTGGAAGGCCCAAGACCTCCCCGTCATCTTGGCAAACTGGGCGCAGGGGCTCGCCCCCGATCATGTTCACCTCATCACCGTGCCTCCGAGCGGAGCGCCGCGCGGATTGCTCTGGCAGCGCTTCGCCACCGTGATCGGCGTGGACCCCCGCTCCGTCAACGAGACAGTCACCCGCCCAAACGAGTCTCTCGGTGCTCAGGAGATCGAAACCCTGCGGCGGGTGAACGTTCACCTGCCCGAGGGTGGACGCTCCCCCATGCAACAGCTCGCGATGCGGCAGGTGGTGGCCGAGGAGATCATGGCTCAACGACCAGAGCCCACCAAGTTCGCCGTGCCTCCTGAACAGCATGGCTGGATTGTCGAAGCTGGTACGGCCATCGTCGAGGAGCTGAAGGCGCTGCCCTATCACGTCGTGGGGGATCTCGACGAGTTGCTGCCCCCTGCGGAGCCTGCCCAGGGCCGCGACCCCGATGGGGTCACCGACGCCGAGGTCGCCGAGGTGGCTGTCGAAACGCTGGCGGATCTCGTCAATCGCACCGCGAACTCGAGCCGCCGCTCCTCGGAGTCTGCGGCCAAGAAAGCTAACCAGCCCCCGCCGCCTGATGGTGTCCGCGATTTCCCCTCTTTGTTGCGTCAGATGAGACGCGCCTGGCCTGGCCGGCTGCGCGAGCGGTTGGCACGGCTAAGCCCTCGCTGACACAGCGTGATGCTCCTCACGACCCCTTGTACCGACCTGCGGTTCCATGGTACGAATCTCCCCAAGTGGTTGCGACAAACAGTCACGGAAGCCTTCGCAATCGAAGGATTCAGTGTGTCTCCCATTTTCACAGCTCGCGACGTGTCCGATCAGCTTCACAGATTCGATCCTGACACCGACGCCACCGTCGACCGTCTCGCACGCACCCATGACCTGCTGCGGCAGGCTGCAAGTGCCGACTCGCAAACCAAGGAGCGTCTCCACGAGGAGGCGGTTCTGCTGAACGTTGAGGTCGCGGAGTCGATAGTCATGCGCTACCGCAACCGTGGCGTCCCCATCGAGGATCTGGTGCAGGTCGCCTGCCTGGGTTTGGTCAAGGCAGTGCGGGGCTTCGATCCCGACAAGAGCGATCACTTCTTGAGCTACGCCGCCCCGACGATCCTCGGCGAGGTCAAACGCTTCTTCCGAGACAACGCCTGGACCGTGCGTCCCCCGCGCCGGATCCAGGAGCTGCAGGCAGAGATCTCGGTTGCCTCTGCTGAGTTGATGCACCGGCGAGGCGGAGTACCGACTCCTCAAGAGATCGCAAACGAGCTGCAGATTGCTGTCTCGGAGGTCAACGAGGCGCTCGCAGCCGATGGCTGTTTTTCCCCACGTTCGCTGGATCGGCCTAATGCCAGTGGCGGTGAGGATGGGCCGTCGCTGGCCGACGTACTCGGTGACGACGACGCTGGCTTCGCGCGAGCGGAGGCGGTGGTGGCACTGCGTCCGCTGTGCCGCGAACTGTCCGAACGCGACAGGCGCATCATCTACCTGCGCTTCTTCCGTGAATGGACCCAAGCCCGCATCGCGGAAGAATTCGGAGTGACGCAGATGCAGGTCTCGCGCCTGCTCACGCGCATCCTCAAGCAACTGCGCAGCCAGCTGGAGGACCTCGACACAAACCTCGACACGGTGAACGTCGAATCCGCCGCCTCGACGCCCGCTCGCGTGACGACGCTCCCGACCGCGCAGACATCCACGCGCACTGTGCGTCCGATGCGCAAGAGCGCCTGACGGCCGCAGAGCAAGAGCTCCCCACGCGGCAGACACGACCGCCTGACCGGTGCCACCCACTGGCGGTAAAGGTATGAAGTCAGACCCTTGACAAGGTGGCGTCAGCAGCGCCACACTCCTGGTCACGCATCCGGCTGACAAGCCGCTGAGCTCCAGGAGTTGCCATGGCGTCCAAGTCGAGCCCGCCGTCTACCCCATCTCGCTCCACCGGCCAATCCGACGCCGATCGGTTGCGGGAGCTCGGCTACGAGCAAGAGCTGCACCGCAGCATGTCTGGCTTCTCGAACTTCGCGGTCTCGTTCTCGATCATCTCTGTCCTGGCTGGCTGCATCACCAGCTATCTGATCGCTATGAACGCCGGCGGCCCGGTGGCGATCTCTATCGGCTGGCCCGTGGTGGGAATCTTTGTGCTCTTGGTCTCGATGGCGATGGCTGAGGTGTGCTCGGTCTACCCG
>JACCZJ010000186.1 GCA_013696065.1 Nocardioidaceae bacterium | reverse complement strand
ATGTACGCGAAGTCAGCGATGAGTGCCGCTGGGTTCCTGGTTGCGTGGCTGGCGATGATGGTCGCGATGATGTTTCCAGCGGTGGCGCCGGTAGTGAAGCTTTATGCACGAGCCTCCGCGCAGCATCGGGTGGCACCCCTTCCTTTCTTCGTCGGCGGCTACCTGGCTGTGTGGATGGTGCTCGGAGTGCCGGCGTACTTCGCGTGGCGCGCACTGGAGATGCCGCTGACCGACGGCAGGGAATGGGCTGCTCGCCTCGCCGGTGGTTGCTTCATCGCTGCCGGCGTCTGGCAGCTCACCCCGTTGAAGCAGTTGTGTTTGCGCCACTGCCGGTCACCCATGTCGTTCTTCCTCCGTTACGGCCGACGTATCGAACGACCAGACGGCGCGGCTCGCATGGGTGCCAGGCACGGGCTGTTCTGCGTTGGCTGCTGTTGGGCGATGTTCGCTCTCCTGGTCGCCATTGGTACGATGAACATTGGATGGATGCTGGTGCTGACGGCGTTGATCGTCACCGAGAAATCCTTTCGTCACGGCGAGCGGGTGGCGATAGTCGCAGGAGCCGGGTTTGTCATCTTGGGCATTGTGCTGCTGGCCTCGCCGGGGACCATCGAGACGATCATCTGACCTCGGAAGCATCACCAGACAACCAAAGGAGTACCAATGACCATGACTGAAACCACAACGGCCTGGCGCCTACGCGGCAAGGGATACGAATTCTGCAATTGTCAGCCCGGATGTACGTGCAACTTCTCCGGTTTCCCCACCTCACCGGACGGCAGCTGTAAGGCGGCCGTGGCGAACCGCATCATCGAGGGCCACTGCGGCGACATCGATCTCAGTGGCATCGACGCGGTCGCGATCCTTAACTGGCCCAAAGCAATTCACGATGGTGACGGCAAGGCCATCTTCGTCGTGCCGCCCGAAGTGTCAGAAGAACAACTTGGCTGCATGGCGCAGATCTTCACGGGACAGCTCGGAGGCCTTCCCTGGTCGATCCTGGGCACGACCTTCGAAATCGCCGGCGTCGTGCGCGCCCCAGTCGAGATTCAAGACGACGGGATTCACAGTGGGTTCAGCATTCCGGGCGTCGGAAGCGCGCATGGCGACACACTCAAGAACCCAGTGACTGGCGAAGAACACCTTGTCGCAATCGACCTCGACACCGGGTTCATTTGGAAGCGGGGCGAGTGCGGCCAAGGCAGCTTCGAAGTCGAAGCCGAAGGCGTTCATCTCAAGTTCGAGGACAGCAACTGGATCTTCTACGAGTTCGACTGGACCAACCAGAGCTGATCGGGGTTTCAACACGCCAACCGCGGCGTATATGAGAGGCGCGCGACACCGAAGCGCACACCAACTCGTCGCTCTGCGGTGGTCAGGGCCCTCACGGGCCGTTGTCGACCTCGGCCTGGGCCATCCGGTTACCCAGGCAGCTCTGGCTTATCCCGAGATCCTCCTCCATCATGGCCACCGCCTTAGCTAGTCGCCGGCAAGCGCCCAGCGATGCCGACACCGTTTATGCCGTACCTCCAAGCGCAACGGATTGCGATGGCGCACCACACGCTCCCCGGCCTCGGTTAGCAGCCCGATTCAAACTGCCCCACTGCCAGCCAGTTCCCTACATCGCCGTGAGACAACCGAACCGGTTGACTGGTGTACTCGCTCTTAATGGGGCAGAGCATTGTGGGGATCGGAGATCTCCGCTCTTTGGAGCGCCGGTCAACGCTTGACCCTCCGTCGCATGCCCACCGGAGGCGACGACTCACCCACCACTTTGTGGAAGTCTTCCAGGGCTCGCTCGTACACCGCCTCGGACCGGTAAAGCTCCGTCATACGGCGGTCCTTCCATCCTCCAAGCAGCCTGAGCGTGTCGTCGGGACATCCGGTGCGGGACCACCGGCACGCCAATCTGCGGCGAAACTGATGAGGTGAGATCGGCTTTTCTAGACCTGCTCGCTAGGACGCATCCGTGAAGACCTGACCTGACCGGACGTGGGTGGCCGATTTCACCTATTGCTCGACGTGGTCGGGGATCGTCTACGTGGCCTTCGTCGTCGACGTGTTCTCCCGG
>JACCZJ010000173.1 GCA_013696065.1 Nocardioidaceae bacterium | reverse complement strand
AACTCAGGGCCGCTCGTCCACCTCCAGCTCCCTCAAGCACTGGCACCCGGACGGCGTATGCGCAGCTAGGGAGCCGGGTGAGGCAGGACCGCTCGCAACATGGCCGTGAAGTCCGCACGGCTGGCCGCGGGCCCATCCAGGCGCACCCACTCGGTGTCCGGGCTCCAATCTTGCATCCCGTCCATGGGCGCGTCCGCGGCGAGAGGAGCTGGGTCGGCGAGCAGGTTGACCGAGTCGGCGAGCAGGTTGACCAACCTGGGTGCCCGAGAGATTCTTCCCGACCGGGTGCAGACCGATGGGAGCCGGATGGGACTACGCTGCAAACCATGCCCAGCGACACCTACACCGTGCAGCGTTCAGTGAGGATCAACGCTCCACAGAAACGCATCTACGACCAGATCGCCGACTTCCACAACTGGACCAACTGGTCCCCGTGGGAGAACCTGGACCCGGCGCTCAAGCGCACCTACTCCGGCGACGAGTCAGGGACCGGCGCCATCTATGCCTGGTCGGGCAACCGCAAGGCTGGCCAGGGCCGGATGGAGATCACCGAAGGGACTGAGCCCTCGAAGGTGCAGATCGATCTGGTCTTCGAGAGGCCGTGGAAGGCACGCAACGACACCCTGTTCAGTATCAAACCGGAGGGATCAGGATCCCAGGTCACCTGGTCGATGACCGGCAAGAAGACCCTGATGACGAAGATGATGGGCATCTTCAAGTCGATGGACAAAATGATCGGCCCGGACTTCGACAGGGGCCTCGCCCAGTTGAGGGCCACTACGGAAAAGTCGGCCGCAACCTAGGCGGATGCCAACCGCCCCGGAGAGCCAGTCACCGGTCGGGCTACTTGGGTGCGAGTGATCTGGCGTACTCGAAGCCGCGACTCACCCAGCTTTGGAGCGCATCGTCGGTCTCGAGCGCCTCCGCATCGACCCGAATCCAGCCGTCCATTTTACGGCCGCGCATCTCGAAGCGCTGCACATGTGCCTCACTGACAAGAGTCTCGGTTTGTGCGGGATCGACGCGCAGGAGCAGTCCGCCCTTACTGCTGGCGCTCACGGCCATGTTGCCATTGACCATAAACGCCATGCCGCCGAACATGCGCTTCTCGGTCAGGCCGGGTTCAGTTTGAACGATCTCGCGAATCCGATTCGCAAGCGCTTCGTCGTACGCCATGAAGAAAGTATCGCGCTCCGAGCCGACAACGAACCGGCACCGCCTCGGGTACGGCGCCTTTCTCTCACGGGTCCGGTGCCGCGTCCACGAACCCGTCCGGCGGTCCAGAGTCCGTATGTGCGGGGTCCGTACCGGTCGGCGTGGGTGGCGACTGTAGGGTCGTGGCTGGCTTGGAACGCCAGCCCATCGTGGAGGTCGGCGCACGCGGTGGCAGGAACTGTCCGGTCACGATCCCTCGAATCGTCTCGAGGGGGAGCTTCGGCTTGCGGTCGACGGTCAGCAGGCCGTTGGTCTCCTGCACGGTGTCGAGCAGCTGCGTGTAACAAAAGCCGACCACCCCGTGGCAGGTGCGCAGGACTCCGAAGATGTCGCCGAGCAGCGTTGCGTATTCCTCGTCCGAACTCACGGTGGAATAGCCCCAGGTCTCATCTCGGCTGGCATAGCTGATGCCACCGAACTCCGTGATCATCAACGGTGAATCGCCGGCATCGAAGCGTGCCGATTGCGCCTGCGAAATCACAGGAGCGCGTCCCGCTGGCCCTGGCGAGTCGAGCGTTGCACGAATGGATTGTGCGTCGCCGTAGCGGGAGAGGAGCGTCTCGACACTCGACGAATAGTCATGCAGGCCTACGATGTCGCTGTCTAGATGCTCCCACCCCTCGTTGGACATCACCGGCCTGCTGGGGTCGAGAGCGCGCGTCAGATTGGCGAGCGCGACCGAGTAGGCAGCCTGAGCGGCGTCGACCGCGATGTCCTGGATGCCCCAACTCTCGTTGATAGGCACCCAGGCCACGATGGAGGGATGGCTACGGTCGCGGCGCACGAGGTCGAGCCACTCCCGCGTCAGCAGCTCAACGGCGTACGTCGAGAACTCGTAGGCGTTCGCTGTCTCACCCCACACCAGCAGCCCCAACCGATCGGTCCAGTAGAGAAACCGCGGGTCTTCGGCTTTCTGGTGCACACGTACGGCGTTGAAGCCCATCTCCTTCATCAGCTCGACCTCTTCGCGAAGCCACTCCGAGCCGGGGTTGGCCAGGTGGGTGTCCTCCCAATACCCCTGGTCGAGCACCGAGCGTAGGTAGTAGGGCTGGCCGTTCAGGAGGAACTGACCACGACCGACGCCGACGGAGCGCATGCCGAAGTAGCTTCCGACAGTGTCGAGGACGTCAGACGCCTCGTCGGCGGGGCGCAACGTGAGGTGGGCGTCGATCAGCACGGGATGTTCGGGACTCCACAGGAAACGGGCCCGGTCTTGACCGTTGGCCATATCGGAAACCGCGATGGCCGCTACGGTCCGTGGGCCTTCAAGCCGGATGGACTGGTGGGCCAGCTCTTCACCGGCGAGCGTCAGCGACACGTCGAGGGTGACGAGGGACGTCGGTCGCGCCGAGAGTGTCACCTCGCATCTGACACTGCCTTGGGAGACCTGGGGAGTCCACGCCACGTCAATCAGGCGCAACGTCGGAACCGTCTCGCTCCATACGGTCTGCCAGATGCCAGTCGTGCGGTGATACCAAATGCCGTGCGGGTCGACTTGCCAGTCCTGCTTGCCGCGAGGCAGCGCCGCATCCAGCGGATCGTCCTCTGCTCGGACCACCAGCACATGCTCAGTTCGACCGTTACCGAGGACTTCGGTGACGTCGACTACGAATGGCGTCTGGCCACCGACGTGTTCTCCCACCCTGACGCCGTCGAACCATACGTCGGCCCGGTGGTCGACGGCGCCGAAGTGGAGCAGCGTCCGATCCGTCGGGGACGCTGGCATCACCAGGTCGGCGGAGGTGATTTCTCGTCGATACCAGACGACAGGGTGGAAGCCGGTGTCGTGCACTCCGGACGCCGGGGACTCGGGTGGGAACGGAACTTTGATCGTCAGGGCGAAATGCTTGGCCGCGTCGACGTCATACCACTGCTCGTGCTCGCCGCGTCGCTCGGGGTCGAAGGCGAATGCCCAAGCTCCGTCGAGACTCTTCCACGCGTCTCGAACCAGTTGCGGACGAGGGTACGAGCCGTCCTGGCCAGCAGTATCCACGTCGTGGCTCCTCACGTCGGCACGATCACACATGCCGCGTGACCGCGCCGGGTAGCTGTTATCGGTGAAACATTGGGGAGAAAGGATGCCATGCCCCCGTTAGGGTGGCTATGTCGCATCCAAGCGCAGACAGGAGTGCCCCGACAAGATGGCCGTGCGCATGCGAGATGTCGCGGAGCGAGCCGGAGTGTCCCCTCGGACGGTCTCCAACGTGGTCAACGGCTATGTGCATGTGAGTCCGGGTATGCGGGCCAAGGTGCAGCATGCTCTGGACGAGCTTGGCTACGAAATGAACACGGCCGCCCGGAGCCTCAAGTCCGGGCGCACCGGGATGATAGCCCTTGTCGTACCTCACCTGCACTCCTCATACTTCGCCGAGTTGGCCGATGCCGTGGTGAGGGCTGCGGGTCGGCGCAAGCTGACCGTGCTTATCGAGGTCACCGAGGGGGTCCGTGAGCGGGAGCTCAAAGTCCTTGCCGGTGGACGGACCCATCTCACCGATGGCGCATTGATGAGTCCGCTGGCGTTGACAGCTGAATCAAACTTGCCGGTGCGCCCGGACTTTCCACTCGTGTTGCTGGGCGAGAGCCGTCTCGGCGCCCTGTTCGACCGTGTAGGCATCGACAACGTCTCGGCGTCCAAGGTGGCGGTGGAGCATCTGTTGGATCTGGGCCGACGGCGCATCGTCGCACTCGGGCTCAACGACGATCGCCCGGCCTCGGCGCCGCGCCACGAGGGGTACCTCGCAGCACTCCGGGCCCGTAAGGTCGCTGCCTTGGCGGGCATCCGGGTGGATGGCTGGGAGCGGCAGGTTGGCGCGCAGGCCGGCGAGACGCTGCTCCTGGAATGTCCACGCGGCGACGGCCGGCCAGACGCGATTTTCGCCTTCAACGACACCCTTGCGCTCGGCGCGTTGCGAGCTTTGCTGCAC
>JACCZJ010000161.1 GCA_013696065.1 Nocardioidaceae bacterium | reverse complement strand
CTGTACGGCGTTCCCCACAGCCTTGCTCACCACGAAGCCCACCCGCGGCGGGAAGGGTGAGTTCCGGGAGGCATGAACAACCAGCGTCTTGCTGGCAGCGCGACGGCCTTGCCGAACCGCGCGGTCAAACTCGGCGGGACGACGTAGTCGGTTGGCCTTGGGGAGCATCCGCTGAAGTCGACGACTCAGACGGCGAGGCTGCTTCGGCCCTTACGCCGGCGGCTGGCCAGGATCGAGCGCCCCGCGCGCGTCCGCATCCGCAGCCGAAAGCCGTGCGTCTTGTTGCGTCGGCGGTTGTTGGGTTGAAAAGTACGCTTTGTCACGAGCGAGAGCTCCCAGGGTCTTTGAAGGCAAGCACGAGAGGGATGCGGTCATCGAACCCCGCTCGTCCATAGAGATATGTCGATATATTGCTATCTGAAAGGCATGTTTGCACATACAGCAATGCCGACGTCCAGCCGACCTGCCAACGGTACGCGTACGCCCGCAGGCGGTCAAACCGCTCCGATCGCCCCTGACCGCGGGTCGCCCACCGCACTCGGTTTCCCACTCCGCTTGATCGGCCGCTGCCCCGGGCCACTCACCCATCGCGGGCGTCACGGGCGTTCGCAAGTCAACACGCGGTGGGGACACGCCAAATTTTGCGATGGATATCGAGGAACCTGTGGATACCGCTTGAACTCCCGGTCGCATTGTTGTTAGCGTTCGTGGTTCACCGATGTTTCCCCGCCACTCGATTCTGGCGCGTCGGACGATGCATATCTCCACTGTCCACACTCTGTGGATAACCATGTGGACGGTTAACCGTCAAGCCGCCGACCAGAAGGTGATGGACTCCACGATGACTCAGGTCGCTGACCTCGCTCAAGCATGGACCGATTTGGTCGACGACCTCCCCGCTAGTCAACGAGCATGGCTGGCGGTTTCCCGGCCCGTCACCCTGCATGAGAGCACGGCCATCGTCGCGGTGCCCGACGATTTCACTCGCAGCCAGCTGGAGAGTCGGCTTCGAACTCGCCTCGAGGACGCACTCAGCCGAAGCCTGGGCCAACAGGTGAGACTGGCAGTCACGGTCGATCCGAGCCTCAGTGTGTTGGACGCACCCGATGTCCCCCACGCGATCGACACCAACGGATTCGCCGCGCCGTCCCTCGGCGGATTTCCCACCCGGACGCCTGAACCGATTCCCCTCCCGGTCCAGGATCATCGCCAGGATGCAGCAGCGTCGGCTGCTCGGAGCGTTCGAGAGGCCCGACTCAACCCCAAGTACATCTTCGAGACCTTTGTGATCGGCTCTTCGAACCGGTTCGCCCACGCTGCAGCGGTCGCGGTGGCCGAAGCCCCAGGCAAGGCCTACAACCCTCTGCTGATCTACGGAGACTCCGGCCTGGGGAAGACTCACCTGCTCCATGCCATCGGCCACTACGTGCGCAGCCTCTTCACCGGCGCCCGCGTGCGCTACGTGAGCAGTGAGGAGTTCACCAACGACTTCATCAATGCGATCCGCGACGACCGGGCGGCGATCTTCCAGCGCGCATACCGAGACGTCGACGTCTTGCTGATCGACGACATCCAGTTCCTCGAAGGCAAGATCCAGACGCAAGAAGAGTTCTTCCACACGTTCAACACCCTGCATAACGCCAACAAGCAGATAGTGATCACCTCCGATCGGCCCCCTAAACGGCTCGAGGCGCTCGAGGATCGGCTGCGTAACCGCTTCGAGTGGGGCCTCATCACCGACGTTCAGCCACCCGACCTCGAGACCCGTATCGCCATCTTGCGCAAGAAGGCAGCCACCGAACGTATGACGGCGCCCCCCGACGTGCTCGAGTTCATCGCCAGCAAGATCCAAACCAATATCCGTGAACTCGAAGGGGCCTTGATCCGCGTTACCGCTTTCGCCAGCCTCAACCGCCAGCCGGTCGAGCTCACCTTGGCCGAAATCGTGCTCAAGGACCTCATCCCCGAGGGAGGAGAGCCAGAGATCACGTCAGCCCTGATCATCGCCCAGACTGCTGCCTACTTCAGCCTCTCCATCGACGATCTGTGCGGCCCTAGCCGCAGCCGCATGCTGGTGTCAGCCCGCCAGATCGCGATGTACCTGTGCCGAGAGCTGACTGAGTTGTCGCTGCCCAAGATCGGCCAGCAGTTCGGAGACCGCGACCACACCACCGTCATGCACGCCGATCGCAAAATCCG
>JACCZJ010000130.1 GCA_013696065.1 Nocardioidaceae bacterium | reverse complement strand
GAAGAGCTCGTCTTCGCGCTCGCTGAGCTGGCCGTCGCGCTCAGAGGCGATCACCAGAGCCAGCGCGTCAAATTGTTCCAGGGCGTGGACGAAGTCCGACGCCGACGACCAGCGCGCCCCTGCTGCTGCAGCCAAGACTTCAACCGTCGGCTCTGAGACTTTGTCGGACAAGACAGCCCGCGCCAAGCCGCTCTTGGCAGCAGCGGATGCCGACGGGTCGGTCATCGCACGGCGCAGCGACGCCTCACGACTGACGACGTCTGCCACGGCAAACAGCTCGGCGCCCAACTGTTCGGCATCGCCTTCTGCGGCAAGCGACTCCAGCCGTTCCGTAGAGGCGGCCATGCCTTCGGCAGAAATCCCACGCATCAGGAGCTCTGTCCGGCCGGCTGACTCTCGAGTTCAGCGAGGAAACGCTCGACGGTGCGGCGCTGACGCGCCTCATCTTCGAGCGACTCACCCACGATGCGGCTCGCGAGACCGGTAGCGAGGGTGCCCACCTCCATCTTGAGCTGTCCGAGCACCTGTTGCTTTTCGGCCTCGATCTGCGTATGCGCATTGGCCGTGATCCGAGCCGCTTCGGCTTGGGCTTGCTCGCGCATCTCCACAACGATTTGCGCGCCTTGCTCCCGTGCATCTTCGCGGATGCGAGCCGCCTCGTGGCGGGCCTCGGAGAGCCGCTGATTTAAGTCAGCGAGCTGGCGGTCAGCTTCGGCCTGTTTGCGCTCAGCCTCAGCCAGACCACCCTCGATTGCCTGGGTTCGCTTGGCGAACGTCTTCTCGAAGTTCGGCATGACGAACTTCGAGATCAAGTAGACCAAGATCAAGAACACGACGAGCGCCAAGACGATCTCTGCAAGGTGCGGCGCCAGCGGGTTGGGTTCTCCCTCTTCCGCTGCTAGGAAGCGAAGACTCATGAGTGACTCCTTCGTGAGTCAGATCGGCGTTTCGGCTTGACTCAGATCACTTCAAGACGAACGCGAGGGCAATACCGATGATCGCGAGCGCTTCGGCGAGCGCAAAGCCCAAGATGGCGATGCTTTGTAGGGTGCCACGTGCTTCGGGCTGACGGGCGACGCCGTTGATGTAGGCCGCGAAGATCAGACCGATACCAACGCCGGGGCCGATGGCCGCAAGGCCATACCCGATCATGTTCAACGAGCCATTCAAAGTGCCGTCCACGGCTACTTTCCTTTCGGTGGGGTTGTCGGATCAGTGTTCCTCGGCGAGGGCGCCGGAGATGTACATGGCGGTGAGAAGGGTGAAGACGTATGCCTGGAGGAACTGCACCAGCAGCTCCAAGAAGCTGATCGCAATCGCCAAGATGAAGGCCAGCACACCGACGGGGGTGTATAACGCTTTGCCTGCCTCGAACACGAGATACTCGGCGCCCAGGGTGAAGAGGATCAACAAGAGGTGACCAGCGAACATGTTGGCGAACAACCGCAGCGCCAAGGTGGCCGGACGAACGATGACCGTGGAAAAGAACTCCAACGGGACGATCAGCACCAAGATGGGGCCGCTGATTCCGGCTGGGACAGTCACGTGCTTGAGGTATCCGAAGAAACCGTGCTTCCAAATCCCGATTCCGTTGTAGATGACCCAGACGAGCCCAGCGAGGGCGTAGGCGAAGCTCACCCGCGAGAAGGTCGGGAACTGAATGAACGGGATGATCCCGAAGACGTTGTTGAGCAGGATAAAGAAGAACATGGCCACGAGGAGCGGCACGAACTTCATGAAGTCATGGGAGCCGATGATGTCTCGGGCGATTCCGTTGCGTACGAAGCCGTAGGCCTCCTCGCCGGCATACTGCGCCTTGGACGGCACCATCGCCATCCGGCGTGACGTCACAGCGAAGAACGCGAAGACCAGCAGCGCCGCCAGCACCAGCAGCAGGGCGGGCTTGGTGAACAGCAGGCTGTCACCAAAGATCGGCGGTAGCTCGAAATCTCCGGGGCCCGGCGGGGTGAAGCCCTCAGCGGCGAGGACCTGGCTTGCGGCGCTCACTGGCTTTCCTCTCTCGTGGCCACGTCAGCCCTGGCGACGGGCCGGCGTGCATCGCGACAACGGCGTTTCATGCTGCGTTCAAATAGAGCTTGAATACCAGGTACATCGCAAGGCCGATACCGAAGAACAGCCCAACAGCAAACATGAATGAGGTATCCAGCCATCGGTCGAGCAGCCAACCTAGACCTCCGTAGAAGGCTGCACCTCCGACTAGATACCCAAACGCGACCCAAGGGTCCCCTGAGGGTCGCGGCTGGGGTGGTTGGCTCATGTCGCACCGGAGAATAGCAGTCTCGCCACGCGTTGGCATATCGCTCATCTGTCGTCCGACGCGAGCTCGTACAGAGGTGTCCGCTCACGCCGCGCTGCAACCACCAGACCGGTCGTCCACACCAGCGTGCACACGATGACGGTGACGCCTAGCGCGGTCGTGGAAATCCGAGTTCCCCACGAAGGGTTGCGTTGAAAGCCGGCGAAAAGCGCGAGGAGAGCCACCACCTGGAGCCCGTAGGTGAGCAGGGCGATGATGAGGTAAATGCTCGCCTCGGTGACGCGCATAAGTTCGAGGACGAACCGGCCCAGGCCAAAGAAACCGATGACCAGGCTCATGCCCAGGGCGGCGCCCGCCACACCGGCTACGCCGTCGAGAGCGAGGAATATGAGCACGCAGACCGCTCCGCTGACAAGAGTCGGGAACAAGGACGTCCGAAGGAGCAACCCCCACGGTGCTGCACCAGTGGTAGTCCTCGCGGTCGTCAACGCGGCGGCCGTCCTCGGTCACTCAGGCCCTCGCTTGGCCAGAGGTCGGCCAGCGCGGAGCGGGGTGGTTTCGCGGTCGGAGAAGGGCTTCCGCTCGCTTGTGAAAATTAGCACAAAGTCGAGCGCCGGCGCCAATCGAACCGTCTCACACTTCGTCGGAATTGATGATGCCCCGGTGGCCAGGAACGCCGAAAGTGAGAAGCAGCGCAACCGCTGCCATCGTCGCCACCCCGAGCGCTGACCACCACCCCGAGACGAGGCTCACAACCACCACACCGAAGGCGATCAAGCCGGTCCACAGATACATCACCAAGACGGCTCGCCGCTGGGAGTGCCCGATCTCGAGCAGACGGTGGTGGAGGTGTTCCCGGTCCGGTGAGAACGGTGATCGACCGGCACGGGTGCGCCGAAAGACCGCCATCACGAGGTCCAAGAACGGGACGAGCAGCACCGCGACGGGCAGGATCAGAGGCAGCAGCGTTGGCAGCAAGCTGGCATCGGCGCCGAAGATGCCGCGCTCCAGTGTGCCGGCTGAGAACTGGCTGGTCAGGCTGATCACCGAACCGGCCAACATGAAGCCGATCAGCAGTGCCCCGGAGTCACCCATGAACATCCGGGCTGGGAAAAAATTGTGTGGCAGGAAGCCGAAGCAGACACCTGCCAGGGCGGCGGTCAGCATGGTGGCGGTGGTCGCCTTGTCCGCCTGATTGAAGACGACCAACGCGACGGAGAACACGAAGAAGGCCACCGCTCCGATGCCCACGACGCCAGCCGCCAGGCCATCGAGGCCGTCGACGAAGTTCACCGCATTGACAGACATGACGATGAAGAAGACGGTGACCAACGTCGCCTCGGAGCCGCCCAACGAGAAGAGTCCCAAGGCCTCGTCGCCAGGCAACGGGAGGTAGAGCTGGACTCCTTGCACCACGACGATGCCGGCAGCAAGCATTTCCCCGGCGAGCTTGGTCAGCGCGTCTAACTCGAAGACGTCGTCGACGGCGCCCAACAGACAGATCAAGGCTCCCCCGAGCAGCACCGCGAGCGCGTCTCCGAAAATGAGGCTGCGTTCAGGCGAATTGTTCAGGAAGGGCAGTTGGGTCGCAACGAGATAGGCGGCGGCGAGGCCGCCCATCATCGCCACCCCTCCGAAATACGGAATGGGGATTTCGTGGACGTCTCGGTCCCGGACCCGGGCGAACGCACCAAAGCGCATCGCGAGTTCGCGCGCCGGGACGGCCAGCACATACGTGACCGCGAGCGCCGTGAGGAAGATGAGCAGGTACTCGTACATCAGGTGTCAGCTGACTCCACCTTCGCGACGACCTCGCGCAGGCGTTCGAGGCTGATAACGCCTTCTCGCACGACGACCAGCGACTCGCCGGTGACATCGATGATCGTGGACGGCTCTGGACCGGGTGTCGAACCTGCGTCGAGATACACGTCCACGGACTCGCCGAGCATGTCCCGTGCTGAATCGATCGTGGAAGGGGCCGCTTGTCCGGTCTGATTGGCGCTGCTCACGGCCAGCGGGCCGTTGTCCGCCAAGAGGTCCAGGGCGTCCTTATGGTCTGGGATACGCAGGGCGACGGTGCCACGACTGTCTCCCAAATCCCATCGCAGGCTGGGTTGTTGCCGGCAGATGAGCGTCAAGCCGCCCGGCCAGAAAGCCTCTGCGAGCTCGAGCGCCTCGGGGCTCACGTTGATGGCCAGCGCACGCAAAGTGTCGCGACTGCCGATCAGGACGGGGATCGGCATAGTGCGCCCTCGACCTTTCGCTCGCAGCAACCGACGCACACCCGCGGGATCGAAGGCGTCGGTAGCAAGCCCGTAGACCGTGTCCGTGGGGATGACCACAAGTCCGCTGCGGGCGAAAGCCGACTTTGCCTCCGCGAAGCCCGTCGCTCGCTGCGCCGGGTCGCTACAGGAGTAGACGTTGGTCACGAGGACATCGTGCCAGCAGCGGTCGCGGCGCGGGCGGCGCGGCGCGCAGTGACAAAGCGTGGGCGCCCCGCCAGATCGTCGTTGTCGCGAACGTGAGTCCACGTACCCGTTGCCGCGAAGACGGCGGGGGCGACTTCACCTTGTACGTCGGCGTGCTCGCAAGCGACCAGCCCGCCGGCGACAAGCAGACGGGCAGCCACATCGGCCACGACCGCGATCATGTCGAGCCCTTCGTCTCCTGACCACAACGCTACGGGAGGGTCGAAGTCACGTGCTTCGGCCTGCACAGACTCGTAGGCGGTGAGGGGGATGTACGGCGGATTGGCCGCCACGACATGCACCTGACCCGTGAGGTCGTGGACAGCCTCGGCAATGTCACCCAACCTCAGCTCCACACCTGAGCCCGTCGCATTGCGCACGGCAAAGTGGTGAGCATCCTCCGAGATCTCGACACCGATCACCCGGGCCGCCGGCACCTCAGTCGCCATGGCAATGGCCACCGCACCGGAGCCTGTGCACAGATCGACCGCCAGCGGAGATCGCACGCCGCTTGATAGCAGGCGCTTCAACTCGTCGATGGCGACGCCCGCCATCACCTCGGTCTCGGGTCGTGGGGTGAAGACGCCATCGCCCACTTCGAGGTCGAGGTAGCGAAACGCGGCGGAGCCGGTAATGTGTTGCAGTGGCTCTCGCTGGGCGCGGCGACGAACCGCATGGCGAAAGGCCGTGATGGCACCGTCATCGAGCTGCGGGTGGGTATTGAGTCGACTCCGCGGCAGGTCGAGGATCCATGCCAACAGGGTTGCTGCGTCGTGCTCGGGCGACGCCACCCCCGCAGAGGCGAGCAGCTGGGCAGCCTCGGCGAGCTCGCGGCGCAGGTCCGGGCTCATGTGCTGGGAGACTCGAGAGCCGCCAGTCGATCTGCGAGGTCAGCGCTGACCAAGGCGTCGATGAGCGATTGGATGTCGCCGTCCAAAACCTGGTCGAGGTTGTGGGACTTGTAGCCGACACGGTGGTCGGTGATGCGGTTCTCGGGGAAGTTGTAGGTGCGGATGCGTTCTGAGCGGTCGACAGTGCGTACCTGGGATCGGCGTGCAACGGAGGCATCGGCGTCAGCCTGTTCCTGAGCGAGCTGCAGCATCCGCGACCGCAACACTCGCATAGCTTGGTCGCGGTTTTGCAGTTGGCTCTTTTCGTTTTGGCACGAGACGACGATGCCGGTCGGAAGGTGTGTGATGCGCACGGCCGAATCCGTCGTATTGACGCTCTGCCCGCCGGGGCCTGACGAGCGGAAGACGTCGATCCGCAGATCGTTCTCGTCGATCGACACGTCGACAGGCTCGGCCTCCGGCATCACCAAGACACCGGCCGCCGAGGTATGGATCCGGCCTTGCGACTCCGTGACCGGGACCCGCTGCACGCGGTGCACACCACCCTCGAACTTGAGCAGTGCAAACGGGGCCTCGCCCGGCTCAGAAGTGCCCTTGGCCTTGACCGCCACCGTTGCGCTCTTGATCCCCCCGAGGTCGCTCAGTGTCTCGTCGAGCATCTCGACCTGCCACGCCCGACGCTCGGCATAACGCGAGTACATCCGGAGCAGGGCGCCCGCAAAAAGTGCGGACTCCTCGCCGCCCTCACCTGCCTTGATTTCGACGATGGCGTCCTTGGCGTCTGTCTCGTCGCGCGGGACCAACAGGTGACGCAACCTCTCCTCCAGATGCACTCGGCGTTCCTCCAGGTGGTCGGCCTCCTCGGCAAAACTGGGGTCTTCGGGGGCCAACTCTCGAGCTGCGCCCAGGTTGTCGAGGGTTGCCAGCCATTCGCGATACGTGCGTACGACGGCGGTCAAAGCGGCGTACCGCTGATTGAGGGTGCGCGATCGAACCGGGTCGGAGAATACGTCGGGTTGAACGAGCTCATGCTCGAGCTGGGCGTGCTCGTCGATGAGTCCCTCGACCGCTTCGAACATCGCACTCTCCTTCGGTCTCGAACCTCGACGGACAAAGACAACGGCGCCGATCACCTGCACAGCAGGGATCGGCGCCGCAGAGTCGCTACTTGGCTGCTTGGACATCCTTCTTGGCATAGCGGGCCTCGAAGCGGGCGACGCGCCCACCGGTGTCGAGAATCTTTTGCTTGCCCGTGTAGAAGGGGTGGCAGTTGGAGCACACGTCGGCATGCACACGGCCCTCGGTGGCGGTGCTGCGCGTCGTAAACGTGTTCCCGCAGGTGCAAGTCACCTCGGTGTCCACGTACGCGGGGTGGATGTCTTTTTTCATTGGGCTTCCTTCGTCTCAGGGTCGCCGGGTCGCCGTACGTGGCGTAAGAC